>NZ_JAFBEP010000026.1 GCF_016908775.1 Defluviitalea raffinosedens
TGTAGAATCAAATTAGGGTGAAGAAAAATTAATATGAAATTCTAAGATATATTAAGCATTAGTGAGTTTTTGTCCAAAATAAGGGGGACAATACGCCTTATGTAGGTTTTTTTACGCTTGTTTCACTAAAAGTCCGACTAGATCGTTGATTAAACCTCCTTATTTTCTATCATAAAAAAATAGAATATGGAGGATTTTGATTATGAAAAAATATATTTCTTTCTTTTTAATTGTAACAATGTCTGTTTTATACCTGTCCGGCTGCAGTACCAGTATAATTCATCAAAATCAGCAGAGTGAGAAATTTCAAATCGTCACAACGATTTTTCCGGTTTTTGATTGGGTAAGAGAAATTATTGGTGATGATGCCGATTATGTGGAAATTGCGATGCTTATTGACAATGGGGCGGATCTTCACAGTTATCAGCCTACGGCTGATGATTTAATCAAAATTTCCACTTGTGACATGTTTATCTATGTCGGGGGAGAATCTGACAGATGGGTTGAAGATGCTTTAAAAAATGCAGTTAATAAGGATATGGTGGTTATTAATCTGATAAACGCTTTGGGCGACTTAGTAAAAAAAGAGGAAATCGTTGAAGGGATGCAGGATTCAGATCATGACTATGAAAATGAGGCAGATTTAGAGCATAACCATGAAAATGAAATAGATTATGAAGCCGAGTCAGAGCATAGTCATGAAATGGATCATGAAACGGAATCAGAACATGGTCACAAGGACGAAGAAGAACACCATGAACTCGATGAGCATATATGGCTTTCTTTAAAAAATGCTCAGTTACTTTGTTGGGAGATTGCTACTCAATTATGTGAAAAAGATCCTCAACATAAAGACGACTATTTGACAAATTTATCGGTATATATTAAAAAGCTTTCCGCTCTTGATGCGAAATATCAGAAAGTAGTTGACCATGCAGTAAATAAAACCTTACTCTTTGGTGATCGTTTTCCATTCCGTTATCTTGTAGATGATTATAATTTTGATTATTACGCAGCGTTTTCTGGATGTTCCGCAGAAACTGAGGCCAGTTTTGAAACAATTACTTTTCTTTCAAACAAAGTGGATGAGTTAGGTTTAAACAGCGTGTTGAAAATAGATGGCACGAAGCATAATATCGCAGAGACTGTGGTTTCAAATACCAAAAACAAGAATCAACAGATACTTTCTATGAACTCTATGCAATCCATAACTGGCGAGGATGTAAAAAACGGAATTTCCTATCTTTCGGTAATGGAACAAAATCTGGAAGTACTGAAAGAAGCGTTGAAATAAGGAGGTATTCCAATGGCACAGCTAAGTTGTGAAAATTTATCGGTCGGGTATGATGGAAAAGTAGTTTTGCAGGGCCTTAATTTCTCGGTTAATGCCGGAGATTACCTGTGTATTGTAGGGGAAAATGGTTCTGGTAAAAGTACACTTATGAAGACGATTCTGGGGTTACAACCACCGATTCAGGGGAAAGTGAATACAGGGGATGGACTTCTTCCGAATGAGATCGGATATCTGCCCCAACAAACCATTGTGCAAAAAGATTTTCCTGCATCGGTGAGAGAAGTCGTGATTTCAGGCTGTCAGGGAAGAAGTGGCCTTCGTATGTTTTACAATAGAAAGGAAAAACAGCTTGTAGACGAAATGATGGAAAAGATGGGGATCAGTCACTTATCAAAACGTTGTTATCGTGAACTTTCTGGAGGCCAGCAACAACGGGTTTTGCTGGCCCGTGCCTTATGTGCGACTCAAAAAATATTGCTTTTGGATGAGCCGTTTACAGGACTTGATCCCAGAGTGTCATCAGAATTATATCACTTGATTGATGAACTCAACCATCGTGATGGCATTACCGTTATAATGATTTCTCACGATGTTCAGGCAGCAGTTGAACATGCAAGCCATATTCTACATATTGGGAAAAGAATGTTTTTTGGAGCAAAAGAAGAATATTTGAAGAGTGAGATGTGGCGTATACTTACAGGAAAAGAAGGAGGTGGAGGTTATGAGTACGATCTTTGACAAACTTTCACTGTACATGCAATATCCTTTTGTTCGTTATGCGGTCATTGTAGGTATATTAATAGCTCTTTGTTCATCTTTGTTTGGTGTGATTTTGGTACTGAAGCGTTTCTCTTTCATCGGAGACGGGCTTTCCCACGTAGCCTTTGGAGCTATGGCCATTGCGACATCTTTAAAAGTCACAAACAATATGCCGTTAATTTTAACGATTACTGTTGTTTGTGCCATACTGCTTTTACGAACGGGACAAAATACCAAAATTAAAGGTGATGCCACATTGGCCATGTTTTCAGTCGGTGCCCTTGCCATAGGGTATTTACTCATGAATGTATTTTCTACCTCCACTAACTTAAGCGGGGATGTGTGCACCGTTCTGTTTGGTTCCACTTCGATTCTTACATTGACGAAGATAGAAGTATGGTTAAGTGCAGTGTTGTCGGTGTTTGTAGTATCCATATTCATCTTGTTTTACAATAAGATTTTTGCAGTTACTTTTGATGAAAGCTTTGCACAGGCCACAGGAACAAAAGCAGGGATATACAACTTGCTCATTGCTGTGATTGTTGCTGTTATTGTTGTTCTTGCCATGAATCTGGTTGGATCTTTGCTGGTTTCTGCCCTGGTTATTTTTCCTCCATTATCAGCTATGAGAATTTTTAAGAGTTTTAAAAGTGTTACTATTTGTTCAGCGATAGTGTCTGTATTTTGCGCATTAACTGGGATGCTTATTTCCATTCTTGGAGGAACTCCTGTAGGGTCAACCATTGTAGCTGTTAATATCGTGGCATATGTATTGGCCTCTGTAATTGGAAATATATTAAGGAGGCGATGTGCTTTATGAAGTGTGTAAAAATCATGATTGCGTTATTCCTGCTTTTAATACTGGCCGGATGTAGTAATGATGAGGCTGTGGTTAACCGGGTTATTAACCAGAACAATGTGGATCAGGTCATTGATCAATTAATTGAACAGACAGAAACAGAAAACAACTCTACGAACTTAGAAATAGAACCTTCTAACCAATCAAAGGGTGATATGGAAAAATGGAATGCCAGCGCTGAAAAAAGCGAAAATGAAGTCAGTGATGTGGACTATGACCTTACGAAAATGAGCAGTGATATGGTGTATGCCATGGTATACCAGATGGTATTTGAGTCTGATGAGTACGTTGGAAAAACCTTTCGCTTAGAGGGAAAATATTATACGATTTATTATGATCTTACAAAAAAATATTATCATTACTGTCTTATAGAAGATGCATTGGCTTGCTGTTCCCAAGGGATAGAGTTTGTGTGGGGAGATGGTAGCCATGTTTATCCGGACGAATATCCGCAAGAAGGTACGAAAATTGTGGTGCAAGGTACTTTTGAAACATATAAAGAAGATGGAGATGACTACTTATACTGCAGACTAAAAGATGCTACTATGGAAATTGTCAATGAGTGATTTTAAACATTAATTAAAGAAAGGAATATGTGTAATTATGAAAAGCATAAAACCTGGAAGAGGCCCATCACAGATGGGAATGGTGGGATCAATTGGTGTAGCCTTGTTTGGAGTGTTTTGGTGTATTCTTGTTGGGTTAATTGGTGCATGGTTTATGATTCCCTTTGGACTCGTATTTATCGGAATGATGATTTACACTGCGATTTACAATTATCATAACGTAACTTCAAAAAATCGTTATTCTATTGTGGATATAGTAGATGAAAATGAAGAATCTGATCCCTTCAATGAGAAATATGGAGAAAAAGCCCCAACCAGTCAGAGAATTCTCGAAAAAAATGGACCAAAGGCTTCTTTTTGTCCGTATTGTGGAAAACCTGTGGATGTAACATTTGATTTTTGTCCAAAGTGTGGAAAAAAACTTCCTGATTGATTTTATTTTCAAAACATTAAAAACGTGTTTTGATACTGTTTTTAGGCAATCATATGAAAATTGATTAGAAGTGTCCCAAAAAATTTTACATTATAGTATTATTTACTAATCAGATAGATTAATCCAATATGGGAAAAAGGGCGTTTTAATGACAAACCTTCAAGTTTCCAAACTGCAGTTTTTTTGCATTTTAGCATTAATAACAAAAATGCTCTACGAAGCATATGTAAGTATTTTACAATTGTGCACATTATATTATAAATATACTTAATTATTAGATATTTATAATATTTACACTATTCAACGAATATTGCTATAATAGTTTATCGTATTAAGCTTACGACTATTACTTATTTAAGGAGAGGAGTATAAAATGAAATACGGTTATTTCGATGATAAAAACATGGAGTATGTAATTACTACTCCTACAACGCCCCTTCCATGGATTAATTATCTTGGGAGCGATGAATTTTTTAGTTTAATATCCAATACCTGTGGTGGTTACTCATTTTATAAGGATGCTAAACTTCTGAGATTGACCCGTTACCGCTATAATAATGTGCCAACCGATACAGGCGGTAAATATTATTATATTAAGGATGGTGATACAGTCTGGAATCCCGGTTGGCAGCCTACCAAAACTCCTCTTGATTCCTATGAATGCCGTCATGGACTTGGATACAGCCGATTCCATTCATCTAAAAATGAAATAGAGGCTTCCCTTCTTTGCTTTGTTCCTCAAAAAGATTCGTGTGAAATCAATAAACTAACTTTAACCAATAAGAGCAACCAAGCGAAAGAATTAACCTTGTTCTCTTTTGTGGAATGGTGTCTGTGGAATGCTGATGATGATATGAAGAATTTTCAGCGTAATTTAAGCACAGGAGAAGTTGAGATAGAAGGCTCCGTGATCTACCATAAGACGGAATACAGAGAACGTCGCAATCACTACGCAATTTTCTCTGTAAATTCTCCTATAGATGGTTTTGACACCAGCAGGGATGATTTCCTTGGTCCTTACAGAGGATTTGATTCCCCGGTAGCTGTTGAATCAGGAAAATGTACAGGCAGCATTGCCAGTGGCTGGTCGCCCATAGCATCCCATGAGATTAATATCACCCTGGCTCCCGGAGAAAGCCGTGAATTTATATTCCTTTTGGGGTATATTGAAAATCCAAAAGAAGAAAAATTCACTGAACCAGGAATTATTAATAAAGCAAGAGCATACGACTTAATTCAGCGTTACCAGACTTCTGAGCAAGTTGATAAAGCTCTGGCTGATCTTCAAGAGTATTGGCAAAAGCTTCTTTCTCGTTATCAAGTTCATTCTGCCAATGACAAAGTGAATCGAATGGTAAATATATGGAACCAATATCAATGTATGGTGACCTTTAATATGTCTCGTTCAGCTTCTTATTATGAATCAGGTATAGGCCGAGGTATGGGCTTCCGTGATTCCTGTCAGGATCTCCTTGGTTTCGTACATTTAATACCGGAACGAGCAAGGGAACGTATCATCGATATTGCTTCTACTCAGTTTGAAGATGGTAGTGCTTATCACCAGTATCAACCTTTAACAAAAAGAGGGAATTCCGATATAGGAAGTGGCTTTAATGATGATCCTCTCTGGCTTATTGCATGCACCAGTGCCTATGTGAGGGAAACGGGGGATACTTCTATTCTGACAGAAACGGTTCCCTTCGAAAATGATTGGGACAAAGCAGCGCCTCTTATGGAGCATCTTAAACGTTCTCTTAATTTTACAATTACTCATAAAGGACCTCATGGATTGCCGCTCATTGGACGTGCAGACTGGAATGATTGTCTGAATCTGAACTGTTTCTCAGAGCATCCTGGAGAGTCTTTCCAGACTTATGGCCCCAGTGAAGGTCCAGTTGCTGAATCTGTCTTCATTGCAGGTATGTTTGTAAAATATGGAGAGGAATATGCGCAGCTGGCAGAATTGATGGGAGACCATGATGAAGCCGCAAGAGCTCGCAGTGAAGTAGCAACCATGTATAATGCCGTTCTCAATTATGGATGGGATGGTGAATGGTTCCTTCGTGCTTACGATGCTTATGGCAATAAGGTTGGATCCAAGGAATGCGAAGAAGGGCAGATTTACATAGAACCTCAGGGCTTCTGTGTTCTGGCTGGAATTGGTGTAAAAGAAGGATTAGCTCAGAAGGCGTTGAAATCTGTAAAAGAGAAACTGGACACGAAATATGGTATTATGATTCTCCAGCCAGCTTATACCAGATATCATCTGGAACTTGGAGAAATTACTTCATATCCACCGGGATACAAGGAAAATGCAGGAATTTTCTGCCATAATAACCCTTGGGTATCTATTGCAGAAACAGTGGTAGGAAACGGTAACCGAGCATTTGAAATCTATTCCAAAACATGTCCGGCTTATGTAGAAGAATTCAGCGAAATTCATCGTACTGAGCCTTATGTATATTCACAGATGATTGCCGGTGCTGATGCGCCAAGACATGGGGAAGCGAAGAACAGTTGGTTAACCGGAACCGCTGCATGGACCTTCGTGAATATATCCCAATATATTCTTGGTCTTCGTCCAACCCATTCCGGTCTCATGATTGATCCTTGTGTACCAGAAGGTTTTGGTGATTTTTGTCTCGAAAGATACTACCGTGGAACGAATTATCATATTCAGGTAAAGAATCCTTCAAATGTTCAAAAGGGAGTAAAAGAAGTAATTGTAGATGGTGAAGTTATTGAAAGCAACATTATTCCAATCGTAGATCGTAAAGATGTGTTTGTAGAAGTGATTATGGGATAAGCAAAGAGATTGATTAGGCTGTTTACTTATATAAGAGAAGGACACTTGCAGTGATTGTTTGGCATACTGTACGTATGAGTCACTGAAAAGTGTCCTTTTTTTTACTATAATGAATTTAAGATGCCATATTGATGTAAGAGTGAGAATATACTGGATTATTTAAGACTAAAATAAGCTTTATTGTATGAAATATCAAATGCCTTAATAGAAGTTTTAACTTGCTTGGATGTATAGGTGTTACCCCTCCAACTTCATCGTTTCTGCCCTTTTTGTCAGCTGGGAGAAATAAGTGTTAATTTTCAAATAATTTATCGACAAATAGTCAGTGTTGAGCATAATTATACTCAGTACTGACTATTTTGCTTTTAGAAAAGTTAATGGACTAAAAATATTAAAATAAATAGGAGAAGTATTATGTCAAAGCAGGCATTACAAAAGGAAATATACTGGAAATAGGCCCTGGACCTGGCTATGTGGGCTTGGAGTTACTTAAGAGATGCTCTGGTGCAATACTTACCGGATGTGAAATAAGCCGTGAAATGATAAAAGTTGCTAAGAAAAATGCAAAAGAATATGGTTTTGAAAACAGAGCGAGTTATATTGAAGGCAATGGCATGCAGATGCCATTTTCAGATGATTCTTTTGATGCTGTTATTTCAAATGGCCCATATATTTTACAACTAAGCCAAAAGAAATTCGCCCTGGATTTTTAAGTTCTTTAAATGCAGCATATACGGTTGATGAGATTAAAGAATTAATCGATCATTCAGAATTAAAAAATGCTACTGTTATTAAAGAATTTTTTGGCTTATGTATATCAGGAAATAAGATACTCCCTTAATTATTGAGTTATGGCCTGTTTGATCAACGAAATGTCCATAAATAATAGATATAGATCAGTATAAAAAGCATTGCATCATTGAAAAGTAAAATGGGAAATTCGACTCACAAAATATCTGTTTACACAGTTTAGAATTTTTACTATAATTAATTTACAAATAAAACATTACATTCATTTAATTATCAGATGGTATTTGGGGGGAGAAGTATGCAGGACAATTCGTTGGTAAAACATGTAATCAGAGTTAACAAAGTATTGAACAGTGTGTTTTTTGTGCTGGGCTTTGTAATGCTTATTGCAGGAATTGTTACGCGAACAATAGCTTCAAGCATTATTCCTCTTTTAGTAACAATTCTATCATCTTTTCTGGCTTTATATTTAAGATATAAAAAGAAGGAGGCTGCAGCAAGTTATGTATTGGTTGCATCAGCATTAATACAGGTACTTCCTTTACTGTTCATGTTAGGCGAAGGTACTTTTGTTTTAGCGATGTTGCCAATCAGTGTTGCTGCATTGTATTTAAATCAATGGATTTTTATTATTGTTGGAGTTATTATTAATGCAGCTATAATAATATTGCATATAATGACTCCAGGTTTAAACATCGAAGCTTACCTATTTCCTGATATTTTACAGGCATTAATAACGACTGTGCTATTTATATTGGTGAGAACTGGTGCAAAACTGATCCAGGATGCTAATGAGAATGGGGCTCAATCAAAGAAGTTATTAAATGAACTGCAAAAAACTATTGATGCCATTAAGGCGAACACATCGATTTTAAATATTGATGTATCCAAAGGTAATGAGAATCTTAATATAGTTCGTGAAATAAGTTCTTCGATCACATCTGCCACTCAAGAAATAATCGAAGAGATAGTGGAACAGAGTAAAAGCGTTTCAAAGATCAGCCAAATGATCAAAGAGGCAGATCAGAAGATAGCTGAGCTGACAGAATTCTCAGATCAATTGAAAAGTGTTTCTGTGGATGCCGGCAACATAGTAACAGAAGGCTCTGATAAAGTGAATATAATGGACAGACAGATGGCTGTGATTAATCAGGGAGTTACAACATCTGTGGCCACCGTTCAGGAACTGAGTGAGCATATGGATGAAATAAACAATTTCCTGTCTGGTATTACACAAATTGCAGATCAAACAAGTTTACTTGCTTTAAATGCAGCCATAGAAGCAGCCAGAGCAGGGGAATCAGGAAAAGGCTTTGCGGTTGTGGCTGATGAGGTTAAAAAGTTGTCTGAGCAAAGTGCTTTGATGGTAAAGCAGATTAACCAGATCATATATGAAATAAAAGAAAAAGTAAAAAATGTTCTTGATGAAGTCAGTAAGGTACAATTGGCGACTCAGGATGGAGAGAAGATTGCCGGCACGGTTGATCAGAGTTTTGAAATGATTCAGGAGACTTTTGATGATATTGTAAATTATATTACTGACGAATTTAGCAGAATTGGAAATGTCGCTGATTTATTTTCACATATAGGAGAAGAGATAGAAAGTATATCAAATATTTCACAGATGCATAGTTCTGCAACTAAAGAATTATTGGCAACATTAGAAGAACATAATGCAAGCATCGAAGGCATGAATCATTTAATGAAAAATATTAAAGCATCCAGTGAGAGTTTGCAGGAGGCTATTATATAATAAGTATTTAAATGATTAGTGGGGAGCAAAAGATATCAATTTCATCATTTTGAGTTGTATTGAGTACATAAGATCTATATTAGAATCGAATAAATAAAGAAGTATGTATATCATAAAGGGTTACCAGACATTTACCTTTCTCTTGGATTTATGCCAGAGATGGTCGTGTCAGGAAACCCTTTTTAATTTGCATGGATTACTTATAGGATTGTACTATAGAATAGAATTTTAAGATTGCATTGACTTAAAGAAAAAATTTGAAAATAATGATATCAATGGAATTTATTCTCGATTTATTTGTTTGAGGAACTTATGAATCTTTATGCTGACCAGCATATATCTTTTATATTTGACTTCAATCTTGTCATTACTAATCTTAATAAAATTGATAAGGAACATGCTTTAGAGTTAGTAAAAAAGTTGCGAAACAGCATTACTGTTTCTGCCCAAACCAATGATGAATATGCTGTTAACTATGCCGATATCCCTCTGGTGGGAAGAACGATTTTTGAGCAGCAACGGATGCTCTATCAAACTCTTCTGGAATGGCTTGATTCCTTTGAAAGCCAGTTCAAAGAAGGTTGATATTATGGGCACCAAAATCAGCTTAACTGTTTTGTTTGAAAATCCTTTTTGGATAGGTTTATATGAACGCATTGATTGTGACGAATATGAAGTCTGCAAAATTACCTTTGGAGCAGAGCCTAAGGATTATGAGGTATATGATTTCTTACTTAAAAACTGGGATAGACTGAAATTTAGCCCGCCTGTTAAATGCGATGGGATTGAAGAACGAAAATGCAATCCGAAGCGCCTGCAACGGGAAATTAACAGGCAATTAGAGAATAAAGGGATAGGTACAAAAGCTCAGCAAGCTCTAAAACTTCAATATGAACAGAATAAAAATGAGAGAAAGATTAAAAGCCGGGAGCAAAAAGAAGCTGAAAAGGAACGCAAATATGCATTACGAAAGGAAAAGAGGAAAGCGAAACATAAAGGGAAATAATATTCTTAAGTAAATTCGCGAATACATACTGTTATGCTGTCACAAACAGGAAGTAAATTGTGCCATAATTGGATTTATACTCTCGATATAGATTCGTAAGAACATACCGAGAGTATTTATTTAAAATGGGAGTGAGACAAGATTGCAGAGTTGGCATGGAGTATTTTTGGAGATATAGGAGATATATTTTAAGAAATTAAGCAAAGCTATGATTTAAGACTTAACGGAGCGATCTTTTTAGATAAATCATATCCACCAATTGCTTTCCATTCTCGTAGATAGGGTGATCATAATTGTGTATAAAAAAATTATTAACAACATGTGATGGCTTAAATCCACATTTTTCATAGAAATTCAGTGTCATGGGGCTGTTGCCAGTGCCGACATATAACTCGGTACCTGAGTTCTTGTAGTGATTTACAATGAATGAAATAAGCGCTTGCCCATAACCTTTCCGCTGATATTTTGGAATGGTAACCATATTCTTAATTTCATAAATTCCTTCGCCTTCTTTAGTGACAACACAAAGGGCTTTAAGATCATCATCATACAAGGCAAACATTTCCCCACGATACAAATATTTTTCGATCATACTTACCTGTTCATCTGCAATAAGTAGTAAATCCATATATTTCGTTTTATCATCATCCATAACTTTTTCGACTCTCATAGGGTCATTCTCCTTTTTGATTTTCAATTCATTTGAATTGTAGCAAAAGCGAATATAATATTCAATTTATTCTTCATTGAATATTATAAAATTTAGTTATGTGAAAAAAACTATTATGTAATTGAAATGAATCTGTTAAGTATAGATGTATTTTTTTCAGAAAAGTATAGATAATAAATTAATGAAAATGGAACATCTAACGGAATTAAATAAATCGTTACGAGTGTTTTCAGAGTTTTGCAGGCGATTTAGTTGCTGGAAGGCCGAGTTAGTGATATGATAATGTTACTACTAATAAGGATCAACATGTATATCCGCTTAATTGTGAGTCAACAACTTAAATACTATAAGTTTTAGGAGGAATGCTGATGAAAAAGTTAAAAATAGCAGATGGAATACATATGCTTACAATGAATGTTGAGGATATATTATTTGAAGGGATGTGGGAGCTTGCTAATGGAGTGACTCTTAATTCCTACATTGTTCAGGGAGAAAAGACTGCAATCATTGATGGCGTTATTGGTTGGGACGGGGTACCTGAAACCCTTTATAAGAGTCTGGGAGAAATAGGTGTCGATCCCCAAAATATCGATTATTTGATTGTTAATCATATGGAACCTGACCATTCAGGATGGATTTCAAATTTCCGAAAAATTAAGGATGATTTTACAATAGTATGTACTGATAAAGCTGCAAAGATGGTATCTTCTTTTTATAATGAAGATAAGATCATGATTGTGAAAGAAGGAGATACCCTTGATCTTGGAAATGGCAAGGTATTGAGTTTCCATCCAGTACCTAATGTTCATTGGCCAGATACCATGTACACTTATGAAAGCTCTACTAAAACCCTTTTCTCATGTGACATGTTTGGAGCATTTGGTATGATGGGAGACCATGTTTTTGATGATGAATTGACTTCTGAAGAGATCGATTATTTTGAAGCCGAAGGAATGAGGTATTTTTCCAATGTAATGATTACTTTTACAACCAGTGTCAAAAAGGCAATAGAGAAAGCAAAAACGCTGGATGTAAGGACTATAGCGCCTGGACATGGCCCAGTTTATAGAAAAAATCCTCAGAAAATCATGGATGACTATACCAGATTTTGCAGATATGCTGAAGGTGCAGGCAAGAATGAAGTTACAATTTTATGGGGCTCCATGTATGGTATGACCGCCAAAGCCATTGAACGTGCTGAAAGCGTACTTCAAAGAGAAGGTATCCAATATAGTAAGCTGCAAATGCCACTGGAAAGTGAAAGTGAAATGGTGGCGACTGTGTTTAGATCAGCAGCAGTGATCGTTGCGGCACCTACTTATGAATACAAGCTTTTCCCACCGGTTGCAGAAGCATTAAATGAAGCTGGCAGAAAGAAGATTACAGGTAAAGTGGCATTCAGATTTGGCTCCTATGGATGGTCTGGCGGAGCAGAAAATGAACTGAAAGAAATCATTGAAAGAAATAAGATGAAGTGGGATTTCATTGATTCTGTAGAGTTTGAAGGAGCACCCAAAGAAGAAGACCTTAAAAAGGTGGAAGCAGGAGTATTAGAGTTGATTAAAAAGATGAAAGAGAAAGTTGTAGAATAATTTTTGATTGATGAATAAGGGTTTCATGTCTCAAAACCCTTATTCATCAAAAGGGACAGTCCTTTTGGCTTTCATGAGTAAAGGTTAAAAGAACTGTCCCTTTTATATACTTATTGAGAGTTTAAACTATGTTCTTAATGAATTAGCGTTATAATTTTTGATGAATTATCTTAATTTTTTGTAAGAGGAATGAGATAACAACTAAGCTAAAAATTCAAAAGCATATCGGAGATTTGTTTTTTATTCCAAAGGCTACGCCTAATATAGAAGCAGATGTTATTGATGTATAAATGAATGTATAATTTCGTACGAACAATACTTTTCTGATGATAACCGGAGAAAATAAGGCAGAACCGGAGAGCCCAATATGGGATAGTAATGATATTGCAAGTTATTATTTTATCAATATAAGTAAATTTAGAAAGGTTTTAAGAAATTTATCCTGATTTGAGAGGTGTTATGGATGGATTGTGTCATAAGAAAATGGAAATTAGATGATAAATCCGATCTTGCAAAGATCTTGAACAACAAAAAGATACTGAACAACTTACGGGATGGTTTGCCGTATCCATATACAGAAAAAGATGCGGAAGAATTTATTACTGCCATGTTGTCCGTTGATTCGTCAAAAACCTTTGCCTTTGCAATTACATTGGATGATAATGTTATTGGAAGTATAGGTATTTTCCGATGTGACAATATCCACTACAGAACTGCGGAAATGGGATATTATATAGGTGAGTCCTATTGGGGGAAGGGATATGCCACAAGTGCCGTTAAGCAGGCATGTAAATATGTATTTGAACATTCTGATATCATAAGAATTTTTGCTGAACCATTTGCTCATAATGTGGGATCGTGCCGAGTTCTTGAAAAAGCTGGGTTCCAGTATGAAGGAACTTTGCGCAGCAATGCAGTAAAAAATGGTGAGATTTTGGATATGAAAATGTATGCCCTAATTAGAAAGTAGAGATTATGATCTTGATATAACGTATTGTATGTCATTCCATAAAACGGGTGTTGTAAGACAGTACCTTGGAGCATTCCATGAGCTTGTGTTATATAGGGTAGAACTATGTGACACTATTAAGGCTGCAGTGGAAGAGCTATCAAGATATAAAAACAGTATGGTACCATTGCTTCAAAAAGATATGCATAAATTATTCAAATAGATTATAGAGAAAACGAAAGGCCGACAATCCAATCTGAGGATTGTTGGCTTTTTTTGCAATAATATACTATATGATATCAATTATAAGATGTATAATTTATAAAAATTTTGTAAAGGAAGTTGAAATTATGAATGTTACATCTTTTTTGATCTACTGTATTATCGTTACATTTACTCCTGGGCCCACAAATATTGTTATACTGTCTACAGCCTATAATTTGGGAACGAAAAAGGCACTCGAATATTGCTATGGGGCAACGGTTGCTTTTGGTTTCTTACTTAGTATTTCTGCTGTTTTGAATACGACACTCGTAGCAGTCATACCAAAAATTTTGGTTGTTATGCAGATCATTGGAAGTGTCTATATGCTTTATCTTGCTTATCAGATATACAAAATGGAGGTATCGGAACAGGCGATGATACAAACAGGCACTTTTGCTTCCGGTATTTTGATGCAGTTTGTAAACCCAAAGGTCGTCCTGTTTACAATGACAGTCATTCCAAGTTTTGTGATACCATATTATAGAGAACCTATGAAACTTGCATTATTTGTAAGTGTTATAACATTGATAGGATTTCTGGCATTTATTACATGGGTTCTCTTCGGTTCAGTATTTAAAAAGTTTTTGCAGAAACATCAAAAAATTGTTAATATAGTTATGGCACTGTTTTTAGTTTATTCTGCGTTCATGGTATCGGGAGCAGTTGAGTTAATAAAGAGGTGATTCCTATGGAGCGGTTTATCTATAAAAAGGCTGCAGGGATTACTGCATTGTCAGCAAGTTTTACGGATTTTAAATATAAAAAGCACACCCATAAGGAGTATGCAATAGGTGTAACATTACGAGGCATCCAAGAGTATAACTTAGCTGGAAGCCATCAATTTTCCTGTCAAAATGGTGTTATGCTTTTTAATCCGGAGCAGCCGCATGACGGCATGGCACATGATGAGACAGGTATTGATTATGTTATGCTATATATTGATCCAAAGTTGTTGTTAGAGATTAGTGAAAAAAAGGATATAGTCCGGTTTTCCTCACCCGTTGTTTACAATTATTTGCTTCGACAAAGAATATTGAATCTTTCTTATGAGATTTTAAGTGGAAGTGATGAAGCATTGTGCAGTGAGTTGCTTTTATCTCTTGTCGATACCTTAACTGAGAGCGATCTTTTTATGTACTACAGGAAGGAAAATAACATGGTCAAAAAAGTCAAAGAAAGGATTCATTCCAATTTGGGAAATGTCTTAAAACTTGACGAAATTTCGAGTGAACTTGGTCTTTCAAAATTTCAGCTTATCAGGATGTTTAAAGCCAATGTAGGAATTTCACCCTATCAGTATTTTCTAAACTGTAAGGTTGAACGTGCAAAGCAATTGATAGAAAAAGATAAAGATGTTTATTCAGCAGTCGCAGAATGTGGTTTTGTCGATTTGACCCATTTAAATAAGTATTTTAAAAGAATATATGGAATAACAGCTTTTGAGTATAAGTCTTGCATAAGTTAAGATCAACGAGTTTTCGAAATAGACTTTAGGGGTATAATATTGGCTATTTAAAAAGGGGATATGACGAAAACAAATCTGCTATGCCCTCGATATGTATTTCAGGGAACATATCGAGGGTGTTTTGCGTTGAAAATATTATGACGTTTGGTATAATCATGATTAAGAGTAATATGTTTTTTCAAAATAGCAGAGGGGTGAGGGTATAAATCTGATCAACTTGAAACTTTCTATGCTGTATCAATATGACAGGAAGAAAGGGAGGGATGGTGTTGAACAGATATATAGTTGCCTTTTTTATTTTTTGCTTTCTTGGATGGATTTGGGAAAGTGTATATTGCACTATACATGAACATAAGTGGGCTAACAGGGGATTCCTTTATGGTCCGATTTGCCCCATATATGGTTTTGGAGCACTACTAGGGTTTTTGATATATGATTTAATAAAACCTGGTTATCTGCCAAAAATGGAGTGGTGGATAATTTTTATACTTGGATTCATTGTAAGTATGATTTTAGAATATCCTACATCATGGGTGCTTGAAAAATGGTTCAAGGCACGGTGGTGGGATTATAGCGATATTCCTCTCAATATTAACGGAAGGACCAGTGTACCAACTTCCGTTGCCTTTGGTGTTGCCGGAATATTAGTGATGGAAGTTATGATCCCTTTGGTGGACAGAGGACTTTCCTCATTACCTGAATTTTTACTAGATATTCTGGCACTAATCCTTGTCTCACTTATATCTGTAGATACCACATTAACTATATCGTCCCTTACAGATTTCCAAAAATATGTTGCTTCCATAGATGAGGAATTTCAAAATCATATGACCAACATTGTTGAAAAAGTTTATGGCAATCAGAATTCTATTTATAAGAAAGCCATTCAGCGTATTGCAGTTTTTAAACTTCCAGGACGTAAGAATAAGATAGCAAAACAACTTCGTGAAAAGCAATTTATGGAATTGATCAAAGACTATTATAAATCCGATGTGGTAAAGCAAATGGATCAATATATTCAGCATGGTACAACTACCACATTGGAACACTGCGAAAATGTAGCATGGATTAGTTACCTGATTAACGAAAAATTACATCTTAATGCGGATGAAAAGGAACTGATAGAAGCTGCAATGTTTCACGATTTATACCTCTATGACTGGCATGATGGTGATTCTTCCCGCAAAACCCATGGTTTTGATCACCCTGATATTGCATGCGATAATGCAGTAAAACACTTTGGGATATCTGAGAAAGAACAAGAAGCTATCCGCAGCCATATGTGGCCGCTGAATATTACGAAAATCCCTAAAAGTAAAGAGGCTATGATCATATGTATTGCCGATAAATATTGTGCCCTTATTGAGACCATTCGCTTAAATAAACGTTTTAAATTGAGGCATTAGGAAATTCTGGTAAACTACATTTCTATTGTTTTAATAATGTCTTCCATAGGTTCTTTCATACCTGTGCGTATCCACATATTAACAATGTTCCAAATACCACCTATATTAAACACGCACAGGTAATCTGACATTTCTCCAGAAAGAACAGAATCTGTACTAGACTCCCGATGCATACGATGATTACTAAGAATGTGGGTATTTAATTGATTGAGCAGTAGGTGTTCAAGTCCATTCTGCCAAAGAATAGATACAACTTCTTTGTATTGCTCAAGAAAACTTACAATAATTTCAAATAAAAAATGACTATTTTTACAAGCATTATTTCTGAGAACTTCACTGAGATACTCAAAAATAATTGAATCTATATATGAATCTAAAACATCTTTTTTATTGTCAAAGTTTCGATAGAAAGTTTTTCTTGTCAGCTTGGATTCCAATAATATTTGCTTTACGGTAATCTCTTCATATGGCATTTCCTTCATAAGTTTAAGTAAAGCTTTTAGGATAGCTTTTTTCGATCTCATAGCAACAGGATTTTGAGTCAGATTCATTCATATACCTCCTCAAATGACACAAAATGTATAAAATAGTAGCGTTTGCTTCAAATTTATTGACTCAGCTTAACCTATATTATATTTTAAAATGGAAAGTATACAAATGTTTATTTTATAGAATGTGAGTGAGATCAATGAAAGTTGTGATTCTAAATCTAAGTCCTCGCAATAATGGACTTACTGCGTCCCTTCTTCACGTAGTGGAGGAAGAATTAAAGAAGTATAAGGAGGTCCATGTTGATTTTTGCAACATAGGGGATTATATAATAGCTCCTTGCCTGGGATGCTATAGCTGCTATAAGACTGGGAAGTGCCATATAGATGATGATGGAGAAAGCTTATCTGTATTAATTGGCGGAGCAGATATCATCATATTTGGTTCACCAACCTATGCCAGTAATATAACAGGCCAGGGAAAGATTTTAATTGATAGGGGACATTTTGTTTTAGAGCAATTACTGACTAACAAATATGCTATTTGTATTACGACAGGTGAGAATTATGGCCACAAAGACAGTCTAAAAATATTGAAAAAATTATGCCTTTATTCAGGGGCATTCATATCAAAGGCTTATCCTGTTACACAGCCATATGGAAGCAGGCTGTCTGAAAAAATGATTAGAAAAACCAAAAGAGCAGCGCATAAGATTTACAAGGATGTAGTCATGCATAAAAAATATATTTTGCAAAGAGTAATTCATTCTATTATTTTTTACATAGGAATTAAACCTTTTGTATTAAAGAGAGGAGAGCAAATGAAGGGCGTCATAAAAAGATGGGAAAGTATGGGGTTAGATTCATTTGCTTTTCAAAATCCATTCATATAACAAGAGAAGATGAGTGTAGTCGGATAGATAAAGTTTTGAATGAATCACAGGGCATGTCAGGGATTTTAAAAATGATTAGAATAGCACTACTTTACCATATTCTTTTCTCGCATGGGGATTTGGATTTTCCTTGGGGTATTAATCTCTATATATAGCACATCACCTTTTAGATCTGCCATCAATGTGCTTTTGTTTTATATCGGTCTTCAAAGCAAATCATTAAGGTGATCATCATAGGATTGCTACTTTATTTCTTTACCGCTCATATCAACTTATTTTGGGGAATGCTGTAGATCATAGAGAAACATTCTCTGCATTTGAGTTTACAGTGATCCTGATACGAAAATCATTATATCTGCAAAAAGCTTTTTCGATTAAAGAAGTTTGCATTCACTATAAGAAATTTCTTAAAATAATTTAGTGGAAATTTACAGATTGAACTGTCCTTGTTCATTACAGTAGATGCTGAACAAGGGCATTTGCTTTTGATAGTTATTTGAATCTAGGGACTTGAACATTAATCAAGTCCCTATTTTTTGGATTGATAGTTATTGTACAGATACAGCGGATAATTCATCTTCTTCATCCTGAAGGGCGTCATATCCTTCTTCACCGGTTCTGATTTTGATAACATTCTCAACATCGTAAATGAAGATCTTACCGTCGCCCATATTACCTGTATACAGAGCTTTTTTTACTGTATCAACCACTGCTTCAGTAGGGATTTTACACACAACGATGTCTACCTGAACTTTAGGAAGAAGCCTTGTTTTCACGGGAGCACCACGGAAGTATTCAGTATGTCCTTTCTGCATACCATAACCAAGAACATTTGCAACTGTAAGTCCTGTAATACCGATTTTGTCAAGAGAAGACTGAAGTTTTGCCAGTTTTTCCTGATTAGTGATAATAGTAACCTTTGTCATCTTAGCACCTGAACGTGCTTTGTTCACTACTGGTACAGCCACATCCGGTGATACTGCACTGGAAGGTCTATTAATTTCAACCGGGCTTAATGTTGGGAATGTGTCACCATATTCATTAGCAGAATCCATAATAGGAGCTACGATTGCAAAATCAGGATAAGCAGTGTGTCCATGTTCACCGATATCAAGCCCCATGATTTCCTCTTCAAGAGTAACGCGGATTCCCATGGTCTTTTGAAGAATAAGCCAGATTAGAGCAGATGAGATGAATACAAATACACCAACAGCTAAGATACCAAGAATCTCTACACCAAGTAGTGCGAAACCGCCGCCGAAGAATAAACCATTAACTGTAGAAAGACTAGTTACGCCTTCCTGAGCAAAAAGTCCAATGCAAATTGTACCGAAAACACCACATACTAAGTGAACTGAGGTAGCACCAACAGGGTCGTCAACTTTTGTTCGGTCAAAGAACAGTACAGCGAACACAACAATCACGCCAGCGATAGCACCGATGATCATTGAACTGCCAACACTTACATAAGCACAGCTGCCAGTGATCCCAACAAGACCTGCCAGGCAGCCGTTGATGGTCATTCCAAGATCCGGTTTGCCAATGAAGATCCATGAAGTAGCGGTAGCTGTAAGTACAGCTGCAACGGCTGCGGTATTGGTGGTTACAAGGATGTGCATAACATTTGCAGGATTTTGAAAACTCATGGTGGATCCGGGATTGAATCCGAACCATCCAAGCCACAAAATGAAAAGTCCGATAACAGCTAAAGACATATTGTGTCCTGGGATTGCCTGTGGCTTTCCATCTTTATCATATTTTCCGTGACGGGGGCCCAAGATCATAGCACCAGCCAGAGCTGCCCAACCACCAACGGAGTGAACGACAGTGTCACCGGCGAAATCCATGAAACCAAGATTAGCTAACCATCCACCGCCCCAGATCCAATGACCAACAATTGGGTAAATGAAAATAGTCAGTACGAAAGAAAATACGATGAATGAGAGATATTTAACGCGCTCGGCAACTGCTCCTGATACGATGGTTGCTGCAGTACCGCAGAATACCAACTGGAAGAAAAATTTCCCCCAGAAGGGTACATAAGATGTAAGCGTATCATTGTAAAAATCATTGGATTTCCCTAAGATAAACAGGTGTTCTGTACCGATAATCGGGTTGGCTCCACCGAACATCAGTCCCCAGCCAAGGAGCATGAAACCTATAGATGATACAGCGAAAACGATAAAGTTTTTCGATAGAATGTTAACTGTATTTTTTGATCTGGCGAAACCAGATTCGACTGCAGCGAAACCAAGATTCATAAAGAATACCAGTACAGCTGCAAATAATACCCAAAGGGTATCGATGATTATTATAGTACTCATAAATTATTCCTCCTATATTTAAAAAATATAAAATAAAAGGCGTGTATTTTACCATGAGCATCCCAGGATGCATATGATAAAACACACGCCTTTGTGTGCAATATGTATTGTCATATTCAAATGGCTACGCTTAGGAAAAGATGAGATATGTCTCTTAAGACACTCCAGGCTTTTCTTAGCGAAATAGAACATAAAAGGCGCTGTGGGTTTTTACCCTCAGCGCCTTTGCTATTGGACGTTATTATATCTGATATAGATTTGCTTGTCAATGAAAAAAATAATTCTATTTATGAAGAGTAATGCGTTATAGTATCTTGCAGTTGCTTACAGATAAAGTCTATTACTTCTTGTGGCTTGATTACTTTTGCATTTGTACCTAACTGAAGAAAAAAACCAGAAACATAGGCAAGCTCACTTTTATCAATATATACTTCAACGTACCCATGATTTTCATCAATAACTTTGACATATGGCTCCAACCAGGGCTGACTCATACATTTTCGTATCCCTTCTCTAGTGTAAGTGATGTTGCGATTCCTAGTCTCTGTTTAAAAATAAATGTTTAGAAAGAAATCAAATGAAGCTTACGGAAAAAGTGATCAAATAAATATGTAAAATAAAGGAGTGCCTGAAAGAGGAGGCACTTCTTTTTTGTTGCACAGGTAAATACTAATGGGTCACGTATTTTATCTTTTTAGACATTTTTGATAGCAAATAATATGAACAGGATATTTGGACAAAATAAAATATACAAAAAAATAAAGAGTTTAATGATGAATATATATATTATTCCTAAAAATGCTATTGATTAATTACAAATGGTATGTTATACTGAACTCAGTTAAGGTTAATATGTTAACATATTAATACGTTAACATAACAATCAATGCATCAATTAAAGTCTTGCATAAAGGAAGGGGATACTATGCAAATACTAAATTATAGTCAAAAGTACGAAAAAGAAGTCGTTGATTTATGGAATAAGACATTGACTGCTGATCCGATTACTGTTCAGAAATTCAGAAAACAAGCATTGTTTGATGAAAATTTTGATCCGGAACTCTGCTATGTAGCAACAGAAAATGATCAGGTCGTTGGATTCCTGCTTTCGACCAAAAGAAAGTTTCCATATCTTGAAAGAGGATTGGAACCTACAAGAGGCTGGATTAATGTCATGTTTGTGGATCAGGCCTACAGGCGAAAAGGAATCGGAACAGCTTTAGTTCAGCGTGCAGAAGAAAAACTAAAATCATTGGGGGTTGAGACTGTAACACTGGCAGCCTACAGCCCAAATTATTTTTTCCCAGGTGTAGATAAAGACAATTACAGTGATGCAATCAAATTTTTTGAAAAAATGGGTTATAAAGCTGGGAAAGAAAGCTACTCCATGTGTAAAGATTTACATGGTTATCAAATCAGTCAGGGAACTTTGGACAAGATGGCAAAAGCACAGGAAGCGGGATTTTCTTTTATCAATTTTGAATACAAATATGCTCTGGAGCTTCTGGAGTTCTTAAAAGATGAATTTGGCGGCGGCTGGAAAAGAAACGCGTTGATTTCAATGCAGAACAATATAGCTGAAGATTGCATTTTGCTGGTACTCAATGCAGAACAGAAAATAGTAGGATTTTGCATGAGAATGATTGATGGCAATCCAATGCGTTTTGGGCCGATCGGAGTAAAAGCAGAAGCCAGAAATTATGGTATAGGCGGCATTTTGTTTGATCTTATGCAGTTTGAAATGGCGAAACGGGGGATATACCATTTGTTTTTCCTGTCTACTGATGAACCGGGCAGAAGATTTTATGAAAGACATGGGGTTAAGGTATTCAGAACCTTTGTAGATTATCAAAAAACGATCTAAGGAGGACATCAATAATGAGTCAAATTAAACGGGTTGTAAGTGTTGGAGCACATTCGCTGGACGCGGAGATTATGGGCGGTCCCATTATGCTGAAATATGCAAAAGAAGGAGCCCACTGCACCTATGTCCATGTTACCCAGGGACGCCTGGAAGATCCTAATGCAACAGAAGAGGAAAAGAGAGCTTATTTAGAAGAACTATTCAATCAAAACAAACGCGCGGCTGAGAAATTAAATGGAGATTATATTTGGTTAGGATATGTTTCCAGCAATATGCCTTCTTTAGAGGAATTCGCGGCAAGAATGGAACAGTATTTCTTAGACGAGAAAGTTGATTTAGTCATTACCCATTGGCGTGGTTCAATGCATCCAAGACACATCAACACCCATGATGCAGTGACTACCGCAGTAAAACGATTACGCGAGAAAGGAAGTTCTATCCGACTGCTTTATGGAGAAAATTTTGAGGACTTGGTTGGTTTTATTCCGCAGGCTTACTTTAAATTGGAGCCGGATGAAGTGGAGCAATGGTTTTCTGCATTAAGGGAATACTCCGTATTCTGCGGAAAAGTGAATAACTTCCCATACACTGAGTACTATCCAACCATAGGAAAAGTCCGCCAAATTGAATCCAATAATACTGGTTTTACAGCAGCCTATATGTATGCCAGCCTGATAGAAAATAAATTATGGTGATTGCTATGAATGAGATAAGAATAGACCATTTAAAAACAGAAAGCCGTAATCCGAGAACATTGAATTTAGATACTATGTCTGCTATGGAGCTGCTTCGCATCATGAATGAAGAAGACCAAAAAGTAATTGATGCGGTGAAAGAAGCATTGCCTCAAATTGAAAAATGTGTTCAGTTGGTGATTGATGCACTCAACAAGAATGGAAGACTGATTTACATTGGTGCAGGGACAAGCGGCAGGTTGGGGATATTGGATGCCGTTGAATGCGTTCCCACATTCTCTACAACAGATGAAGTCATTGGGATTATTGCGGGTGGAGAAAAAGCTTTTGTAAAGGCAGTAGAAGGAGCTGAAGATTCTGAGGAACTGGCAGCAAAAGACCTGGATGCAGTCAATCTGGGAGAAAATGATGTGGTTGTTGGAATCGCAGCATCAGGAAGGACCCCTTATGTCATTGGCGCATTAAAACATGCTAAAAAAGTGGGGGCAAAATGCGTTGGTATCGCATGTAACAAAAATTCGCTTTTGGCACAATATGCTGATGTTGCTATTGAAGTAGATGCCGGACCAGAAATATTGACCGGATCCACTCGTCTAAAGGCTGGTACGTGCCAGAAACTTATCTTAAATATGATTTCAACAGCATCTATGGTAGGAATAGGGAAGGTTTATGGCAATCTAATGGTGGATATGAAGCCAACAAACCTTAAACTGGTAGAACGTGCGAAACGCATTGTCATGGAAAGTACCGGATGTGATCTGGATACAGCAGCAAAAACGTTAGAGGAAACAGATTTTTCTATCAAGGAAGCAATTGTTATGATTCTGACAGGTGTTCCAAGAGAGGAGGCGCAAAGAAGAATTATTGAAAACAAAGGATTTATCAGAAAATGTATCGAAAACGTAACTGTGGACTAAATTTTTGACATCATGAAGTTATATTGAAAATGCTTTGATTTTATAAGCGATTAAAGTAAGAGGAGTGGTAAAATGGCAAAGACTTATGTAAGGGTAGATGACAGATTAATTCATGGACAAACCATTGTTGCATGGTGTCCCACACTTTCAATCAAGGAAATTATTGCGATTGATGATGAAAGTGCGAAAAATCCGATGTTGAAATCTATTATGACTATGGGGGTACCTCCAACTTATAAGACTCATATTGTAACCACTGAAGAAGCTAAAAAGATCCTGAGCCAGGAAAGTACTGTAAATCGTTTGGTAATTGTTAAATTTCCTGAGAAGTTAGAGCAATTAAAAGATGAAGTAGTACAACAGGCTGAGTTGGTTATTTTGGGGAATATTGCAAAACGTTCGGATACAATTCATAAAGTTAGTGGTGCAACAGGAATTTTTTATTTAAGTGACCGTGACGTGGCCATCATAGATGACATCGTTGCAAAAGGTAAGGAAGTATGTTTTCAGCAATTGCCTACAACTACAAAAACCAGTTGGGAATCATTCAAAAAATCTATTAATTAGAGAAGGGGAAGATTTATGCAAATCTATCAAATCATTCTTATTGCCTTATTTGTGTATTTAGGTTCAATCGGTTCAATTGTTGGGAATACCATTGGCTGGTACACCTTAGGAAGGCCTTTGGTTGCTGCATTTGTTGTAGGTCTTATTATGGGAGATGTTCAGACTGCTGTATTGATCGGTATTTCGCTTCAAATCATGTATATGGGTAATGTAACTCCTGGCGGTGCAGTTGCATGGGACTTATCCTACGCGACCTATATTGGCACAGCGGGTGCGCTGGTATTTGGAAGAGGATTAGATACTGCACAGATTATTGGTCTGGCGGTTGTTTTTGCTGGAATTGGGGGATTAGTAGGACAAATCATGTGGAATATTTCCTATGCACTGAATCTTCCATTGAACCGTGTGGCTCAGAAATATGCCGAAGCAGGCGAAACCAGGAAGATGTTTATTCCTAATCTTGTTTTAGGACAGTTAATTGGTTTTGCATGCCGCTTTATTCCTGCAATCATCGTACTGACTTCTATGACTGCTGCTTCTGCGCAAGGCGACTTTGCATCCTTAATTCCTGGTTGGGTTACAACCACTTTGGGTGTCTTTGGTGGTATGATGGCTTCATTGGGAATGGGAATCATTATTTCTTTCTTATTTAAGAAAAAATATCATATCGTAATTTTCCTTGCAGGATTTATCTTGGTAACTTATTTTAACCTGAGTACAATGGCAGTTGCCGTCTTAGCAATTATTATCGCTATTTTATATTATGTTTCTATTACAAGCTTAGAAGCTAAGAGGGGAGAAGTGCAATAATGAAAAAGATTAGTCAGAAGACACTTAAAAAATCATTCTTAAACTGGTTTTTCTGGAATGGATGTTCGCAGCAGGCAGAAAGTATGTTAGGATTGGCTTTTGGACAATCTATGGCACCGGTTATTGACGAATTATACGATACGAAAGAAGAAAAAGCAGAGGCTTTAAAAAGGCATATCACTTTATTCAATACAGAAGCACAAGTTGGATCTATTTGTAATGGCATTGTTTGCGGATTGGAAGAAGCGAATGCTAATGGAGCATGTACTCCTGATTTAATCAGTAGTGTAAAAGTAGCATTAATAGGTCCGACTTCTGCCATTGGGGATTCCTTATGGGTTGCAACCTTTATTCCTATTCTTTTAACAATTTGTCTGTCAATTTCTCAGGCATCACAAGCAACTGGTTGGTTAGGTCCTGTATTATATATGCTGGTTTATCCGATAGGAACTTTTTTACTAAGCTGGTATTTGTTTAAGTTGGGTTATAAATCCGGTATTGAAGGAATGTCGACATTTATGTCAACTGGTAAACTGAATTATTTGACAGATACCATGACAGTACTGGGATTAATTGTTGTTGGTGCATTAACAGCGTCATTCGTTACGCTTCAATTACCAATTCAGATCATCAGAGACGTATATGATGCAACAACAGGCCAGATATTAGAAAATCAGGTTATATTCGATGCGGATAAAGTTGTTAATTCTATCTTTCCTCACATTTTGCCATTGCTCTTAACTTTAGTGGTTTACTATCTGTATTCAAAGAAAAAGTGGTCTCCACTTAAATTGATGGGATTAATTTTTGTAATTGCATGTGTGCTTACTTTTATCGGATATGCGACAGGATTTTATGCGTAATATAGTAAGTTGAGCATGTATAAAGATGATAGATTTTACGAGATAGAGACTTTAATGATCATATTGAATTAAAGTCTCTGTCATTTAATGCTTAAGCATGTTATACAATAAGGCTAAAAATTGAAACAGCAGTAAAACAATGTAGTTAAAATTTGCAACTTGCAGAAAGGTATGATTGTTCACATGAAAAGAGTTGTAGTAATGGGGCATGGTGGATATGCTAAAGGAGTAAAACAGAATCTGGAAATGATTGTAGGACTTTCAGAATTGATGTATTTCATTGATTTAACTAAGGAAGATGATTTGGCTTCTTTTAAAGGTAAGGTTGAAGATTTGTTAAAAAGTTTTAATGAGACTGATGAGGTATTATTTGCATGTGATTTGCTGGGGGCGTCACCATTTCGAGTAGCAGCGGAATTATGTGTGAATAAGCCAGGACAGTATTATACAGTAGCTGGGCTGAATACGATGGCATTTATAGAGTTAAGTATGATTGAAGGCAGTGAATTATCGATTGAAGAACTGGCAAATCGGGCTATAGAAACCACAAAGACAGCGGTTGCAAAGTTTCCTGAATAGGAAATGTGGCAATACTTGTATGTCTTAAATGGTATGTTATAATATTGACTGGTTTCTATATTAATATATTAGGGGGCTTATCATTATGGAATATAAAGTACCAAAGTATCTGCAAATAAAAACGGATATTATAAATGCCATTAAGTCAGGTGAGTTGAAGCCAGGTGATAAAGTTGATAGTGAATCTGTCCTTAAGAAAAAATATAATGTGTCTTCTATTACAGTCAGGAAAGCGTTTAATGATTTAATTAATGAAAATTATCTGATAGGTGTTCAAGGTGTAGGAACCTTTGTTGCCAAAGAGCGTATCAATCGCAAATTAACTTCGATCAGTTTCAGTGATGAATTATTGCAGCAAGGTTATAAGATCGATATGCAAGTGGATAAGATTGAAGAAATTGTAAATGAGAATATTGCAGAAAAGTTGGAAATACCCCCTGAGCGCTCCATTATTTGTGTCAGAAGAATCAGAATGGTTAATAATGAGCCAGTTGCTTATCAAAGCTCTTTTATGGACAGTAATATGCTTAATCTTGAACAGGCTCAGAAAATTTGCGAAAGCAAGTCTTTTTATAAAACACTGGCTGAATATAATATTTTTCCGGTTGGTGCAACTGAAAACTATTCAGTGAAAGCAGTTAATGACAGCCATATTGCCAAATTGATGAATCTGAGGAAAGGTACAGATACTTTCTTTGTAAAGAGAACCACATATGGTGAATCTGGAAAGATCATAGAATATGCTGAAACATACTTTAATAAAGATTGGTATTCGGTTACTGTCGAAGTAAAGATTTAATGGATTATAAGAGTTTATTATAAAGCGCTCCTTTGAGGATTGTCTGTTTGATCGTGCTTGCAGCAACGAGACAGACTTGCTCCTACAAAGGTGCGTTTTATTGTGCCATTCAATTCTATTATGAGGAAAAATGAATAAAGGGACTGTTGCACTTTGGTAATACAGGCAAACGCATAACAATAAACATTTTGATGTTATTGAGCAAAAAAATTTGCAAGAAGTTTTGCATATTTAATGAAATTATGCTAAGCTAATTAAGCATTTTCGACACCAAACTACAAAATACACAAAAAGGAGACATTTAGATGAGACTAGAAAAAATGAAAATGAGAACAAAATTCAACCTTTTAATGATTGGTGTAATTGTTTATCTTACTATGGTTGTATTCTTCATTTCAAAATATAAGATTGAAGAAACCATGATTGAGATATACAGAGATGATGTTGCAATTCAATCTAATCTGGGAATGAGCATACTCAATGAAAGGTATCCAGGAGCATGGAATGTTAAAGAAGGTGAACTCTACAAAGGAAATGTAAAGATTAATGATAACAATGAAATCTTTGAAGAAATTGGAGAAATAACGGGTGGAATTGTTAATATATTTCTTAAGAATTACACTGTGGCTACTAATATCGTTGTAGATGGAGTAAGAAAAATTGGGGCTGATGCAGATAACTCTATTGCAGAAGCTGTACTTGGGAGCGGGGAAATCTATGTAGGTGAAGCAGATATTTCAGGAAATCCGTACTTAACGATGTATCAACCAGTAAAAGATGAGAATGGTAATAACATTGGTATGTGGTTAGTAGGTTGTCCGATCCAAGCTGTTAAAAATACGATTATTTCAGTATTATTATCCCTTCTTGTTACAATTATTTTTACCAGCATTCTTGCTATGATTGCTACTATGGTGCTTACTCGTTCAATTGTCCGTCCAATAAAAGAAATGAATGCTCAATTAAAAGATATTGCGGAAGGAGAAGGAGACTTAACCAAAGAGATTCATGTGAAATCAAAGGATGAAATAGGAGATATGGCAGCGGCATTTAACAAAATGCTTGGGACTTTGCGGACAATGCTTGGTCAGGTGAATTATACATCGCAGCAGGTAGCTGTATCATCGGAAGAGCTGTTGGCAAGTTCAGAGCAAACAGCTTCTGTAACCAATCAAGTTACGACGTCAATTCAGGAAGTAGCTAAGACAGCAGAAGTCCAAAGTAAAAATACAGAAGAAAGTGCTGGAGCTATTGCTGAGATTACGGGTGGTATTCAACATATTGCAGATTCAATCAGTACGGTCGCGGAAGCAGCCAATGAAACTATGGTCCAGGCCCATGATGGAAATGAATACATTCAAAAAGTAGTTGGAGAAGTAAGAAACATGCACGATGCAACAAGTGACACGATACAAGTGATGACGAATTTGAGAAATCATTCCGATGAAATTGGAGAAATTATTGATGTGATTGCTGGGATCGCTGAACAGACCAACCTTTTAGCGCTTAATGCAGCGATAGAAGCTGCAAGAGCTGGTGAACATGGAAAAGGTTTTGCGGTAGTAGCTGAGAAAGTTCGCAAATTGGCAGATCAATCCAGGAATTCTGCAAATCAGATTTATGGAATCATAAAAATCATTCAGGAAGGTATTATAAAGGCCTCAAACATGGCAAAAGGTGCTAATGCTGTTGCCAAAAATGGATTAGGGTTAGCGGAAGAGGCAGGAAATTCTTTTGAAAAGATTTTGAAGTCTATTGAAAACGTCAGTGGACAAGCACAGGATCTATCGACCATTACGGAAGAACTGTCAGCAAATGTAGAACAAGTCAATCAGTCCATAGAAAAGATAGCAGAATTAGCAAAAGCAAATTCTCAGAGCACAACTGAAATTGCCTGTGCATCAGAAGAACAGCTGGCAACAGTACAGGAAGTTACGTCATCTGCTCATGCATTGGCAAGTATGGCTGAAGAATTGAGAACATTGGTAGGTCGTTTTAAGATATAGAAAATTTATATATTAATAATTAATAAATTATATTGAAATTTGTCGATTAATGTCGTAAAATCTACATAGTGATATCACATACCGGTTAAAATTGAATTAGATATATTGCGATAAAGGCAAACTTAGTGAAAGCTAAGGGCGCAAAGCTATGGGCCTTCCAGATTTTGCTGATGGCTGCCAGGTTACCGAACATTCTGGTACTGATCTGTCTTGTCGCTAAAAGCGGCTTTTTTTTTATGCCATTTTATGTAATGGGAATATATCCTCTATTACATAAGTTATTTTTAAGTCTAATCGCGCGTAGAACTGATCAAATATACATAAACAATAAAATTCAGGAGGAGATATTTTGAAACTTAGAACGCGGCTATTCTCGATACTTTTAACTACCAGTCTGATTCCAATATTAATCTTTTCAGTGATATCCATGTCACTATCTATTTCAATTTCCAAAAATGATATTTATCAGTCAAGCCAGGATAAGTTGGAAGTTGTTAAAGCAGAAATTAATGGTATGCTTGAAAAGAACTTCAATACCCTGCATATGGTTGCTAATCAGCCAGCTGTTGGCGATTTTGATTTGAACTCTGCAAAAAATATACTGGTAGGCGCAGCTAATGTCAATTCAGACCTTGTTATTGCTTTGGATAATGCTCAAGGAGAGCAAGTGGCTAAAAGTAATGATGATGCCTTTACCAACGTATTGGAACGAGAATTTTTTCAGCAGGCTATGAATGGAAATGAAAAGTATGTATCTGATATTCTCATCTCAAAAGTTACCGGTAAATCAAATGTTGTGATCTCTACACCCGCCCGTGATAGGAATAATAAGATCGTAGGAGCTTTACAGGCTAGTACCGAGCTTTCTAAAATCAGTGATTTTGTTGCAAGACTTTCACAGGATGGTACGAAGGTTTATGTGCTTTCCAGACAAGGGATTGTAATAGCTCATCCTAATATTGAATATGTGGAGAATTAAGAAGATTTTAGTGCTTTAGAATTTGTACAGGCAGGCCTTTCTGGAAATAATACGACATTGCGAACCAAAAACATTCAAGGTGAGGATGTTATCGTCAGCCATGCATTAAATGAACTTTCAGGATGGTTAATTGTTGTAGAAACTCCTTTTTCAGTTGCAATGTCTTCTGCTTTTAATCTCCTGAACGTAGCTGTTATTTTGATTGTTGCTGTAGCTGTTATTGTTGGATTATTGGGGCTTTATTTTTCCAAGAGGTTTACTGCGCCTCTGGTTGAATTATCTTCTATCATCCAAACTATTGCAGACGGGGATTTAAAAGATTTTGAAGTTAAATTCAACTCAAAAGATGAAATTGGTCAGGTCTTTAATAGTCTTAAGTCAATGATTACGAATTTAAGAAGGCTTGTAGGCAGTATTCAAACCGTTGCTTCAACGGTAGCTTCTCATTCTTTGCAGTTATCCCTAACCAGTGAAGAGGCTACTCAGAGCTTAACTCAAGTCGTGACTACGATTAATGAGATGGCCCAGGGCAACAGTGAGCAAGCGTCAATGATTCAAGAGACAACGGATGCGACTATTAAAGTTACTGAAATCATCTCAGAATCTACGAAGAAAACTAAAGTTGCAGCAGATCAGGCAAAAACATCTCTTGAGCTTGCTAAAAAAGGCCAGGAGGCTCTTATGCATCAAGGTCAAAAAATCGAAGAAAACAATCAGTTTACATATGCTGTTGGCCAATCCATACATCAGCTGGCAACAATGGCTGATGAGATCCGTAATATCATTGGAGAAATCAACAATATAGCAGGGCAGACCAACCTCCTGGCGTTAAATGCTTCCATAGAAGCAGCCCGTGCGGGAGAAGCAGGACGGGGTTTCGCTGTGGTTGCTGAAGAGATTCGTAAACTGGCAGAGCAATCCGGCAATGCTACTAAAAGAATTGAAAATATTGTTAATGATATCAATGACAGAGTGAATGAAGCAGTTCAGAATATGAATCAGGTTAAAGAAAGCGTCCTTGCCATGGAATATTCAGCAGAAGATACCAAAGAAAGTTTTGATAAGATTTTTGATTCCATCGCTGGGCTTGCGCAAATTTCTCATGACATTTCCATAGCCTTAGAACAGATTTATAATCAGATTGAAGCAGTAACGAGTAATGCGGAAAATATTTCCTCTGTCGCAGAACAAACATCAGCCGGTATGCAGGAAATCTCAGCGACCTCAGAAGAACAATTGGCTTCAATGGAAACCATTGCTCAGTCTTCTGGTCAGTTAAAAGATGTGGCAAATGAACTTCTCGATCAAGTTACGAAATTTAGAATCAAATAAGCATCAATAAGTCATCAGCTCGGTAAAATAAGAATGTAATTAAAGCCATAAAGTTATTTTGAACTTTATGGCTTTTTCAATATTTAAAAAATTTTTCTTGAATATTATTTTATAATCGTATAGTTTATACATACAGATATCTGAAAGTAAGGATTGGCCAATTCTTCATTTATGAAAAAGGTAGTGATAAATGATGGATTATAAGCTGTTACATAATTTTGTGTCAGAGAATCACAAGAATATTTGTCAGATTACGACTATGAAGAAAGGTAAGGTGGTATACTCTGACACATGGAATGGCTTTGATGGGCAGGATCATTTTCACATTGCATCGGTTACAAAGAGTATTATTTCTCTTTTAATTGGTATTGCAGTGGATAAGAAACTGATGAATTTGGACCAAAAGATATTGGAATTCTATCCTGACTATCAGATGAAACGTGGAGAAAAAACAATTCAGCAAATTACAATCAGGCATTTGCTGACGATGACTGCTCCTTATAAGTTCAAGTCAGAACCATGGACAAAGGTTTGCTCAAGTCCTGACTGGTCTAAGACTGTTCTGGATTTGATGGGCGGAAGAAGAGGCATTACAGGAGAATTTAAGTATACGACTCTTGGGATACAGGTTTTAAGTGATCTCATCAGCAAAGTAAGCGGTATAAGCACCATAGAATTTGCCAATGCCGTGCTTTTTTCTCCCCTTGGGATTAAACCTCGGATAGCTTACACAGTAAAAAATAAAGAGGAGTATATTGACTTTATAACTTCTAAAGAACCGAAAAAAAGTGTTTGGTTTTGTGAATCTAACGGAAATGTTACTGCTGGATTTGGGTTATGTATGTCTTCTCTGGAAATGGCGAAAATTGGACAGATGTGCTTGGAAAAAGGAGTGTATCAGAATCAGAGGATTATTTCTGCTAACTGGATTAAAGAGATGACTTCTTCGTCTGTTCAATGCGGTGAGAGATTTGGATTTATGAATTATGGCTATTTATGGTGGATAATTGATCCCCAAAATAATATATTTGCAGCTATAGGGGATGGAGGAAATGTGATATATATAAATCCTGTTAAGGAATTCATTGTAACCGTGACATCCACTTTTAAACCGGCTGTGTTTGACAGAATTCAGTTTATTCAGGAACATATAGAACCAATGATGTAATAAACCATATTGTGTGGATAAGCTTTGATCAATGAATAGAATAGATGTAAGGGGTGGATACATGAAGCAAGTATTAATTGTTGAGGATGACCGCAATCTTAGTCGGGGCTTATGTCTTGCCTTAAAGAATCAGGATCTTTAAATTGTTCCTTGTTTTGATTTAAAGTCTGCCCGGAAGCAATTGGCTTGCGGCATGACGGATTTGGTTTTGCTTGATATTAACCTTCCAGACGGTAATGGACTTGAATTGCTTCGTGAAATAAAAAATGGGGACCAATTGATTCCGGTAATTCTTTTAACTGCCAACGATACGGAGAGGGATGAGGTTATGGGATTGGAACAGGGTGCTGATGATTATATCACAAAACCTTTCAGTCTGGAAATCCTGCGTGCAAGAGTAAAGAACCAATTGCGCCGCATCTCTGTAAATGAGAAAAAGAACATGGTTATTGATCACTATAGATTTGATTTTGAACATATGGAATTTTATAAGGCAGATGCTGCTGTGGAATTAAGTAAAACAGAGCAAAAACTCCTCCGCCTGCTGGTAGAAAATAGAGGTGCAACCTTAAGTCGTGCGGTTTTAATAGACCGTATTTGGGGAGATGGTTCTGCGTATGTGGATGAAAACGCACTTTCAGTTGCAGTTAAGCGTCTGAGGGACAAGCTGGATGCAGGGCAGTATATTAAAACCGTTTATGGTTTGGGGTATGTATGGGTGATGAAACAGGATGAATGAATGTAACGTAATTTTTGTTGTTATTATTTTGCTAGTTATTTTGCTGTGCACAGTGGTTGTCCTGTTTGAGCGTTATAAAATCAAAAAAATGTTAGAAACCCTTAACCAAATGCTGGATAGTGTATTGGATGGAAGCTTTACAGAGCAAAATTTTGATGAAAGTTTATTATCGGCAGTGGAGAACAGATTGTACCGATATCTGACTGCTTCCGAGGTATCAGCGCGTAATTTAGCCGTTGAGAAGGAAAAAATTAAGGAACTGATCGCAGATATTTCTCATCAAACCAAAACTCCTATTGCCAATATTCTTCTCTATGCACAACTGCTGGAGGAACAGGAACTCCCTCAACAAAGTATGGATTGTGTGATGGCATTACGAGGACAAGCAGAGAAGTTAAACTTTTTAATTGCTTCCTTGGTAAAACTATCACGTCTGGAAACGGGAGTTTTCACACTTCGTCCAGTTTATACTGCTATTACTCCTATGCTGGAGGATACAGTGGAGCAATTCTTACCCAAAGTGACTCAAAAAGGGCTTCAGTTGATCATAGAACCTACGGAGGCTTATGCAATCTTTGATTATAAATGGACCCAGGAAGCTTTATGCAATTTAGTGGACAATGCCATAAAATACACTCCACCAGGAGGAAGGATACAGATCTCTGTCAAAGAATACAATCTGTTTTGCCGCATTGATGTAGCTGATACTGGTATAGGAATTTCCGAAGAAGAACAGGCAAAAGTGTTTTCGCGCTTTTATCGCTCACCTTCTGTTAGCGAACAAGATGGTGTAGGGATTGGTTTGTATCTTACGCGCCAGATTTTATCTGAGCAGGGTGGATACATAAAAGTTACTTCATCATTAGGTAGAGGTTCTGTATTTTCTATGTTTTTGCCCAGAGAAGATTAAATTCTTTCAAAACTGTTAGAATTACTTACCTGCCTGAAAGATTTCAGAAAGAAATGTATGATAAAGTCTGTTTGAAGAGTTACAAACAGACTTTATTTAAGGAGGTTCTATGATGACCATTTTAGAAGCGAAAGATTTAAAAAAGATATATGGTTTTGGAGAAAATACAGTTCATGCCCTGGCAGGTGTAGATCTTCAGGTAGAAAAAGGAGAATTTGTGGCTGTTGTTGGTACATCAGGAAGTGGTAAGAGCACACTTCTGCATATGCTGGGTGGTCTGGACCGTCCTACCAGTGGAAAAGTTTATGTGGATGGAAAGGATATTTTTTCGTTGAAGGATGAAGAATTGACAATTTTTCGCCGTCGCAAGATCGGATTTGTATTTCAAAATTATAATTTGGTCCCTGTACTTAACGTTTATGAAAATATTGTATTACCTATTCAGCTGGACGGAAACTCCCCAGATACTCCTTATGTGGAAAATATTATCGATACATTGGGGCTTAGGTCCAAACTACAGTATTTGCCCAATAATCTTTCGGGGGGACAGCAGCAGCGTGTTGCCATTGCCCGGGCTTTGGCCACTAAGCCCGCAATTATATTAGCAGATGAACCCACTGGGAATTTGGATTCTAAAACAAGCCAGGATGTGCTTGGTTTATTAAAAATTACAAGTGAGAGATTTACTCAAACCATTGTAATGATCACTCACAACGAAGAGATTGCACAGATGGCCGATCGTATTGTCCGTATCGAGGACGGCTTGATTGTTGCTCGATAAGGAGGTATGGATATGAATGTAGCGAATAAAAAATGCATTCAACAACTGAGTATAAAAAGTATGAAAGCGACGAAAACCAGAAATCTTATTGCTATATTTGCCATTGCCTTAACCACCATATTGTTTACTTCATTGTTTACGGTGATGCTATCCATAAATCATTCTATCCAACAGGCTAACTTTCGAAGGGTAGGAGGTTGGTCTCATGGATCATTTAAGTATTTGACCTATGAGCAGTTTGATGAGATAAAAAATGATTCTCTTATAAAACAATATGGACTGCGTCGTATTGTAGGCATGGCCTATGATGTACCGTTTAATAAATCCCAAGTGGAAATTGGATACAGTGATGCAATTCATGCCCATTGGACATATTGTGACCCTGTAGAAGGTCGTTTACCTGAGGAGGGTACTAGTGAAGCCGCTACTGACACGCGGGTATTGGAATTGCTGGGTGTCGAGCCGACTTTGGGGAATGAGTTTACTATTACCTTTGATGTGGATGGAACAAAAATAACAGAAACTTTTGTTTTGAGTGGTTGGTGGGAATATGATGAGGCAACTGTTGCCAATCATGTCCTTATTCCTCACAGTCGTGCACAGGCCATATTTGAACAGGTGGGTATTGGCAGTGGTATTGGTAAGGACGGCATGACCGGTTCATGGAATATGGATGTTATGTTGGACAGTTCACTGCATATTGAAGAAGATCTCAATAAAATACTGGCAAATCACGGTTATCAAAATGAAAACCGTTCCTTAGGAGATAACTATATTTCAACTGGAGTCAATTGGGGTTACACTGGCACACAGTTTATTAACAATATTGATCCAGTGGTTGTGATAGCGATGATCATTCTTCTGTTCATCATTATCTTTACGGGGTATCTTATTATCTATAACATTTTCCAGATCTCCGTTTCAAAAGATATTCGCTTTTATGGATTATTAAAGACTATTGGAACGACGGGAAGGCAGCTCAGTCGTATAATTCTCCATCAGGCATTAGTGTTGTCTATGATAGGCATTCCTTTTGGAATTTTAATTGGTTATGGGATAGGTATCAAACTGACCCCTGTAATACTTAGTCGTCTTAATGGAGTAGTACAGGATGTGGTGTCGGCAGATCCAGTGATTTTTATTGGCTCGGCGATATTTTCTTTGATTACAGTATTAATTTCCTGTCGAAGACCTGGTCGTATGGCAGCTAAGGTATCTCCTATAGAGGCAGTTCGTTATAGTGAGGGGACAGGATATAATAAGAAGATGCGTAAGGCACAGGCAGGCGCATCCCTACCCAGGATGGCGTGGGCGAATTTAAGCAGGAGTTACAGTAAGACTGCTATAACAGTAGTCTCCCTTTCACTGGCTGTTCTTTTGCTTAATATGACTGTGACTTTTACTAATGGTTTTGATATGGATAAATATTTATCCGATAGAGTGGTTACTGATTTTATAGTAGCTGATGCAGATTATTTTCACGTAGGAAAATTTTGGGGAGGAGACCAGGCACTTCCCGAAGAAGTGATCTCCACTATCGCCTCCCAACCAGGTATTGAAACTGGAGGGCGTGTATACGGTAAAGTCAGTCCGGTTGAGGAATTTATCACCGAGGACTATTATCGAACACTACACGGTAGATGGAATGATCAAGAAACACTGGATCGTCTCATAGCCATGTCAGAAAAAAACAAAGATGGTTTACTGGCTGGACAAGTACAGCTTTACGGGATGGAATGCTATGTCCTTGACAAGCTTCGACTGCTGGAAGGTGACTTATCCAAGCTTTATGAACCCGGGGGACGTTATGTTGCAGCTGTGTATTCCGAAGATGACTATGGCAATCTCTGGGTGGATTCTCACTGGGCAAAGTTGGGTGATACAGTTACTCTGAGATATATAGATGAATACGAATATTATGATCCGAATACAGGCGAGATTCTCGACCCTGCTAATATTCTTGATGATCAACCTTATCAGTGCCGGGCAAAAATTTATCGGGATATGGATTACGAAGTAGTGGCATTGGTCGCTATACCCTATTCTCTTACATATCGCTATAGTAGTGTGGATGAGTTCATTATGAATGACCAGATATTTATTCAGGACAGCGGTACTAACAGCATCATGTATTATTCTTACGATGTCAGCGAAGAGAAGATCGACGATATGGAGTCTTTTTTATCTCACTTGACTAAGGAACAGATGCCTCAGTTGAACTATGAGAGTAAAGCCACTTATGCAGCTGAATTCAATTCTTTTCGAAATATGTACCTTCTATTGGGTGGTGTGTTGAGTTTTATCATTGGACTTGTAGGTATACTCAATTTTCTCAATGTGATTTTGACAGGGATTATAAGCCGTCGTCGTGAGTTTGCAATGCTACAGTCCATTGGGATGACTGGCAAGCAACTTAAAACAATGTTGATTTGGGAGGGGCTGTACTATACGTTAGGTTCAGTGGCAATGTCTTTGTTGCTCAGTGTGGTTACGGGACCGTTACTTTCTGATGTACTGGAAAGCATGTTTTGGTTCTTTACATATCGTTTTACACTCTTACCCATTTTATCGCTTGCACCGATTTTTGCAATGTTTGGTTTTGTTGTGCCATTGATGGTGTACTGTGTTGTTTCTAAGCATTCTATTGTTGAACGTCTTAGGGAAGCTGAATAGTTCAGAAAGGCATCGGATTGCTCTTGCATTGCATTTACTATTACTTTCGTTTATAGCAAGTAATGTGGTTCTGGCAGCCTGCTATGTTGTTTTACTGTTTTGCTTTACTATAGCTCTTGCGGTGTTGGAACTAAAAGAATTGAGGGGATGATGATATGGCCTTACTTACGAAAATACATGAATATCGGGCCAGATATAACATGACACAGGAGAAACTTGCCTCATTGGTTGGCGTACGCAGAGAAATCGTTGTTAATCTGGAAAAAGATTTCGATGATTAATTTATTAAACTTTAGAGACATTTAACTGTCAGCAATTTATAGAGTATTGGTATGCACTTGTGAATAAATCTTTTGGATCAGATTTATTTCATAAGTGTATTTTTTATGCAAAAGAAATTTAATTTAATTATTTCCGGGAAATATTAGTTTGATGATTGCCGGTTAAAGCAAAATTCTGTTATAAGAAATGATTGTAATATGACATAATGCTGTCATATCATATATGTAATAATCAACGTAGGTGGTGGAGCAAATGCAAATGAATCGACTTCTTGAAATTGTATATATATTATTGAGTAAAGAGAGGGTAACGGCAAAAGAGCTGGCAGAGCGTTTTAATGTATCTCGAAGAACGATTTACAGAGATATTGATGCGCTTAGCATTGCTGGTGTTCCAGTATATATGGAGAAAGGTAAAGGTGGAGGTATCAGTTTGCTTCCCGGATTTACTCTGGATAAAACTTTTTTGACTGAACAGGAACAGGAAGATATACTTTTTGCGCTACAAGCATTAGGAGCGATTCATCCTCGGGAAACAAGCCAGGCTTTAAGCAAATTATCTACTGTTTTTAATAAAAAGCTGGTCAATTGGATTGATGTGGATTTTTCAGATTGGAGTTGTGGCCATGATGATATATTTCACAAGCTAAAGACAGCGATATTTAATAAAACAGTTGTAGTCTTTGACTATTATAGTACAAAGGGAGAAAAAACAAGGCGAGAAGTTGAACCAATTCAACTGTTTTTCAAGCATCAATCCTGGTATCTTAAAGGATTTTGTCTTTCAAGGCATGATATGCGATTTTTCAAGTTAACAAGGATCAAAAATTTGATTCTGACAGAGCAGCATTTCAATGAAAGAACTTCTTATAAGGTTTCATCTGGAATTTCAGAAAAAAAAGATCATAACAGTTTGATTCGTTTGAAGTTAAAAATTGAAGCCGATATGGCTTATCGAGTATATGACGAATTTGATCCCGAGAATATTCAAATGCTGTCAGATGGTAATTTTATTGTTACCGCAGTTTTTCCGGAGGACGAATGGGTGTATGGCTACATTATGTCATTTGGAGAGTGTATTGAGGTGATTGAGCCTGTACATATCCGTAAAATTATCCAGGTAAAGTTGGAAAAATCTCTTAACAAATATTTATAATATGACATACAGTTGTCATATTATGTGGATTATTATGAATATGAAATTGAGATATACCATATAAGGAGGAATTTAATATGAAAGAAAAATACTGCCAATCTTGTGGTATGCCAATGGAAGACACGGAAGATTTGTTTGGAACAAATGCGGATGGAACTAAGAATGATGACTATTGTAAGTACTGTTATGAAAACGGGACATTTAAAGCAGACATTTCAATGGAAGAAATGATTGAATTTTGTGTGCCCCATGTAGTTTCTGCGAATTCTGGTATGACCGAGGATGCAGCCAGAAGTATGGTGAGAGAGTTTTTTCCTAAACTAAAACGCTGGAAAAATACATAATTACGAGAAGGCATAGAAATATTCTATGCCTTTATTACATAGGAAATGCTCCGGGATTTCCTATGTGACAAAAAACTTAGGATTGATGTACATTCGTCCATATCGTATTGTCCCCCTTATTTTGGACAAAAACTCACTAATGCTTAATATATCTTAGAATTTCATATTAATTTTTCTTCACCCTAATTTGATTCTAC
>NZ_JAFBEP010000027.1 GCF_016908775.1 Defluviitalea raffinosedens
ATAATCCTTGCTAGTCTTTGCTAGCTTTTTCTATCCTTCAATCAATGGAATTGATTGGGTTTTATTTGGTGTGCTGTTTAGTTTTCAAAGATCGAAGTGCTTGTCGTTATTTGTCATCTTTCGTCGACAAGAATAAAGTATATCACATTTTAGTTTTTAAGTCAACTGTTTTTCTCATTAATTTCTTTAAAACTTTTTCTAACAATCCCACCGCTAGGTTTCTTGGCGACAGGAACTACATTTTATCACGTTGAATTGATTAAATCAAGCGGAAAATACTTCCAATTCATTCAATTCATCGCATAGCTGCGAAGTTAATTAACATCTCTCAACAGCGCGAGTGTTATATTAACACATCTAAATACTTTTTGTCAACATTTTTTATAATTTTATTATTTAATTATAATTTATTATAGCCATATCCAGTAGATCAGCAAATAGATCTTTCGCACTGAACGTGATTGGCAAAGCCGACAAAATACAATACGCCAAAGTTTCCATCCTGCTCAAAAGGATTTTTATTGTATAGGAAATCCAGAGAAATTTCCTATATATAAAAAAGCAGCCAGTGGGCCGCCTGATCCTTCTCACAATATAATATAATCAATCCCCTTGTATATTTCTCCAAAAATCACCTTCCGTATCGATTATATTCATAATGTTTTTAAAGGGAATCGCAAACGTAGGAAATCCCGCTGCATAAGGAGCAATTTCATAAGGGTCAAAGTAAATATGAAGAGTAGAATCGGTAATATAGAAGGATTGATTGGGTCTAATGCCCTGATAGCTATCCAACCAGATGTAAGAATCTTTTCCTTCTTCCATAATTTGATCTCTGATCATTTTACTTAAAATCTCTACATAATTACTGTTTTTCTTAAAAAGATCTCCTAGTTCATAAAATTCTCCTGTCTCTAAATTAATGTGTGTACAAATTTTAGTCGGCATACCATGAGCTGCTCCGAAGGTATAACTGTACCCATTTAATTCAATACCAATTAAATTATTTTTAAAAAAAGATACTAAGTAATCTCCATAATAAGTTGAATCCATTATTTCATCTTTATAAATATCTTCCCCTTTTGACATCTTCTGAAGTTTTTCGTTCACCTGCTTCCTTGTGAGTTCATCTTTGATACCTATAATTTCAGGATAATATATTACATAATATCTATTGGGAGCATATTTCCTTTCCTGAACTCTGAACTGTTCATTCAATTGAATCGAGTTTTCCTCATGCCAAATGACCTTCCCTTCTCTGTCTAAATAGATTAATCTGTAATCAATATTTCCTTTTATGATCTTTCCTTCAAAAACAAGAGAACCATTTCCTTTAACTACAGGCAAACGACTCACTCTTTTGCCTTCTCTGTTAATAAAAAATGTTCTCTGGCCGTCATTGGCAGAAGCATACCCTTTATTATAATCTGTAAGATCATAGTAAATGAAGTCCGTTAAAATATTTCCGTCCAGATCACCAATTGCATATTTAGAATCAGCCCAAACAGGATTGTTTTCATGAGCCGGAATTCCCAGAGCAATACGGTTTTCCCCTAAGTTTCGGATATAGTTATATCGAGGCGAAATAACGTATTTTCCCTGCTGATCAATCAATCCATAATGAAAACCTATATCCTGTTGAATGCCTACCACAGCTCTTTTATCTCTAAATTCTTCAGCAATGTCAAATTGAACAGGTATAATAATTTTTCCTTCTAGATCGATATATCCATATTTTTCACCGAATGCCTCTTGAAAGGAGAGCAACCCTTCCCCTATCCCCCCAACAAACGCATAATCTAAATGAGAAATTATATTTCCTTCCTTGTCAATGATTGAAAACTCTCCATTCAGATGTTCAACAACCGCCATTCCATTTTCAAAACTTCTGGCATATCTATATTGAGGCGGTATGACAACATTGCCTTCCCGATCAATATATCCGTACTTCCATTCATTCTCTTTGTCCACTATAGAGAATGAAGCTCTATTATTGATCATGGGCAATATATTTCCATTGGTTGAAAATAAAATATTACCTTTCTCATCGATCAATCTAGTTTCATTTCCGTCTCTAGCTTGAGCTCGCCCTTCTGAAAATTCTCCGATATATGAATATTGTGGCGAAATCACATAAGCTCCCTCTAAGTCAATCACCCCATATAATTCATTTACACTTATAACTGCTAATCCATTTTCTTGAAAAGGTTCTCCATAATCGTATTGAGGAGGAATCACAATCTCTCCTAAGTCATCGATATACCCCCACAGAACACCTCCAATTTGATATGCTTTAATTGGATGAAGATTCTCCACATTAGCAAGCACTTCTTCTTTTCTGCTATATCTGGTTTCTTCTTCAAGTTTATGTAATTTACCTGCTTTCCATGTAAAAACATTCGTTGCAAGAGTCTTCTTATCTTTCATCCATTTTATAATCAAATCTTTTTGGCTCCTTCTATTTTCTGAAGTTGATACAAGTTCTATGGAATGAATATCATAGCCATTACCTTTGATCGTTGATATCCTGTACCATCTGTTCTTTATGTTTTTTAAAATCATTACAAAAGGTTGCTTTCTCCACAAGTAGCCAACAATAATTTCTTCATCCCCATCTCCATCAATATCTCCTTTTTGAATAAAAGAATAATTATTATAATTTTTGATCGGTGCAAAGACTGCTCCTTGGGGCAAAAAAAATTTTCCTATTTCCAATAAAGCCATTCCTTTTAACATTAACATCCTCTCTCAACTGATCTTGATATTATTAATGTATGAACAAATGTACTAAAAAAATTCAATATTTCCTTTATATAAATAAGCAATTCGTAATACTTATTTAATACCTTTTTAACACAATCCGATGAAATATATGGTAAAATGAAGCCGTGTGTCAAAAATTAGAAAATTAGAAAGGAGGAATGTAATTGGATCCAATTATTAACATACAGGGAATTAGAAAAGTATACCGCATGGGGCAAGAAACAATTGTCGCTTTAAAGCAAATAGATTTACAAATTTTTCAAGGAGAGATTTGCTGTCTGCTGGGTACATCGGGTTCAGGCAAATCTACTCTGCTCAATATGATAGCCGGATTAGAAAAGCCTACAAAAGGCAGTGTGCAAATAAAAGGGCACTATATTGAGAAGATGAATGAAGCACAGCTTGCCAAATTTAGACAAAAGTACATAGGCTTTGTTTTTCAGTCTTATAATTTAATACCTTCTCTTACTGCATTGGAAAACGTATGTCTACCCCTTGTTTTCCAAGGAGTCCCAAAGAAAAAAAGAGAAACTATGGCAAAAGAAATGCTGGAAGCCGTAGGTTTGGGTTCCCGTTTAAAGCATAAGCCCAATGAAATGAGTGGTGGCCAGCAGCAAAGAGTGAGTATTGCCAGAGCATTTGTCAATCGTCCTACCATTATTTTTGCAGACGAACCCACAGGAAATCTCGATACCAATACTACAATTGAAATACTAGAACTTATGACAAGTATGGCAAGAAAGTATAATCAAACCATGGTGGTTGTTTCACATGATACGGAAATTGCTGATTATGCCGATCGGCTTATTCATATGAAAGACGGAGAAATCATCTCCATAGAACAAAAAACGACGGAAGGAATGAAATGATTTATGAAAAAGCAGAATAATCTATTGGCTATTTTTATACTACTTATATTTTCATTTAGTCTTTTCCCATTTAAAATGATACAAGCGTTAGAAGTAGATCAACATGTAGAAGTGAGTACTTGGATAGATAAAATTTATGTGCCTAGTAATAAACTCGAGGCTGGAGATACACTTACAGTAGAAATTAAAGTCTCTAATGCAGCAACTAGCACAAGATCAGTTCGTCTAAAATCTATCGAATTTGGCAACGGATTTAGATGCCTTGGAAGTACTGATATAACAGCAGACTTAACGCCTGGCAACTCGGATAAGGAATTGCCATACATTTCCAGAAAATTGGAATATAAAGGCGGAGGCAATAGAACTATAAGATATACAATTACTTATCAAGAAATAGATGATACTGGAAAGCCAGCAACTCCAATTAAAACTATTGAAGGAAGTAAAGCAATTGACGATTCAGTTACTATAATAGACACCAAAAAATATCAACCTCGTATTTCCCTTGTAAATGATGAAGTCATTGAACTTGGTGCAGGAGAATATAAAAAAGTAAGCCTTCCTTTTGTAAATGCCGGAGGTTTTACAGCTGAAGATGTAACGGTTACTATTGAATCCAGCAAACAAGGGGACAAATTCCCCATTCTCGTTAAAGATATACAAAAATTATATTTTAGTTCCATAAGAAAAGATGGCATCAACTATTTAGAATTCGGTGTTCAGGCAGATCGTACCGCTGAACCCGGAGTTTATCCCATTACTATAAAATATGAATATACCAACTCCTCCGATGATAAGTTTTCAGGGACTGATACCGTATATGTTCGAGTGTCAGAAACCCAAATGCCTGCTCGTCTTAGTTTTGGTGTAAAAAACACTGCGCCTATTACTCCCGGGCAGCTTGCTACTTTGGAAATTACCGCAAGCAATCAGGGAAAAGCTGCTGCTAAAAATGTGCAAATTACCTTAACAGGATTAAAAAAAGACGGGCTGTCTGTAATAGAAGGAAGCAGTACTTCCTACATATCCAGCATTAATCCGGGAGAAACAAAATCTGTTCAATTTAAAGTAATGGCAGCAGGTACATTAGAAGGAAATGTTGAACCGGTCAATATTGAATATACCTATGCAGACGGTACATCAACAGCTCAAAAAGGTACACAGCAGATCTTTGTTTCATTAAATGGAAAAGCCTTTGGTGTTTCTGATTTATTTATAGAAAATATTATTGCTCCAGATTATTCAGTGGGCGTTGGAGAAGATTTTACTATTGGATTCACTCTGGTAAACAACTCTAAATATAATGCCAAGAATGTTAAAATTACCCTTGACGGTGGAGAAATCTTAAAACCTAAATCTCAAAATATTTATTCCTTAAAGGAGTTTAATGCTGGTGCCAAAAAGAATTTTTCAGCAACTTTTTGGGCAGGCAGTGATGCTGAATACAGAAACTATCCGCTTGAAATCAAAGTAGAATATCTCCCCTACCAGGGAGCAACCGATGTAGTAACTTTCAGCCAATATGCCGGAATTAATGTGGATGGAAATAAAAACGGAAACTCTAAAAGTAAACCCAGGGTGATTATAGGAGAATATACTGTAAATCCTCAAATTGTAAGGGCTGGTCAAGAATTCGATCTAAGTTTGGGATTCACCAATACCCATGGCTCCAAAGTCGTTCAAAATCTCAAAGCTACATTGACCATTAATGAAAAAGGTAAGGATGATAAGGAGGACACTGGTACCGTTTTCACCCCTGTAAGCGGACAAAGCAATATGTTCTATATTGCTGAACTTAGTCCCAGTGCCACAATCATAAAAAATGTCCGTATGTATACTGTCCCCGATGCCAGTCCGAAAACTTATGAAGTAACTGTTGAAATGGAATATGAAGATGCGAACGGAGAAGCCTATACTGAAACAGCAAAAATCGGTATTCCCGTACAACAAAGTACTCAAATTGATATTGGAGAAATAAGAATTGATGGAGAAGTAATGGTGGGATCTCCTACCTATGTCATCACTCAAATCTTCAATACAGGCCGAACAAATATAAAAAACCTTTTGATCTCTTTAGAAGGACCTTTTGAAAAACAGGAAGCCAGTTTATTCGTAGGAAACTTTGAGCAAGGAAACTCAGAATATTTTGAAGGCGTTATTATTCCAACTCAAGCTGGTGAATGTAATGGAGAACTGATTGTATCTTATGAAGAAATAACCGGTGAAAAACAAGAATTAAGAGTTCCATTTACAATGAATGTCTCTGAATCTTTTTCTCCGGAAGAAATGGGTATGGAACCAGACGGCATGATGCCTCCTGACATGGAAAATAAACCGTTTTATAAAAAACCTGTTGTCTGGATCATAACCGTAATTGTGGTTGCTTTAGGAGCTGGAGCATTCATTTTCATAAAGAAAAAAAGAAAACAGAAAGAGATGACCTTAGATGAATAGCATAGACTTAATACTGATGAGTATGCGCAATTTGTGGCGGCGCAAATTGCGCACCTCCCTTACTATATTAGGGGTTATTATTGGTACCAGCTCAATTGTCCTCATGCTTTCTTTAGGTTTTGCAATGAATGTGAATTTAGAAAATTCCATGAAACGCTGGGGAGATTTATCTGTTATCGAAGTCTGGCCAGACTACAGTAAAAGGACATCTTACGATGAAACTCCCTTTATTACTGATGAAGAAGTGGCTGAATTTGAAAACCTCCCCAATGTGGAAATGGTACTGCCTGAATTATCTATATATGTGACTGCTGTAGTCGGAAGATATAAAGCAAATATTGATATTATAGGCATTACCCCAGCGGCTATGAAAGCTCTTGGCTATAGTGTGGAAGAAGGAAGAGAATTTAACGAAGATGATCGGATGGTAATGATTGCCGGCAGTCAAATCGCAACGTGGTTTGAAAAAATCGGGTCAAACAATAGAAGAAGATTTTTTTGGGATGGAGACGTTGAGGCGCCCTTTGAAATGATGGATCAAGTTGTAAAAATCACTTTCGACCAATCTTATGGAGAGCGAAATGTTGAAAAGCCAGCTGTAAAAGCACCTCACCCCACTAATGTTAAGGTAATAGGTATGTTGGAAGAAAAAAATTACGAAACCAATTACCGTTGTTATATGCCTGTAGAATCTGTAAAAAAACTCATCCTGCAGCAACGGGATTATGAGAAGAAATTGCAGAAAGCCAACGGAGATAAAATTACAAAGAAAAGAAATGACAATAAATTCACCTATCAAACTGTGAGAGTAAAAGCAAATGATGTCCATTCCGTAGAAGGAGTTTTAGAGCAAATCCGCAATATGGGATTTGAAGCATACAGTATGTCAGACGGACTAAAAGAAGTAAAAAATATGTATAAAGGCATTCAAATGGTATTAGGAGGCATAGGTGCAGTTTCTCTTTTTGTTGCCGCTCTGGGTATTACGAATACGATGATCATGTCCATCTATGAAAGAACAAGAGAAATTGGAATAATGAAAGTAATAGGTGCTATCCTTACAGACATTAAAAAGATGTTCTTAATAGAAGCAGGAATGATTGGATTCTTAGGAGGACTGATAGGAATTTTAATTAGCCTTCTGATCTCTTATCTTCTTAATCGATTCGGTTCAGGAGATCTTTTAGGAAATATGTTTGTAGGTTCTCCAGAAGAAGGCGTAAAAACCTATGTTTCAGTTATTCCTGTATGGCTTTTGGGCGCGGCATTAATTTTTAGCAGCTTGATTGGTATGATCGCTGGCTACTTCCCTGCCCGAAGAGCTATGAAATTATCAGCCTTAAGTGCAATTAAAACCGAGTAAACTAAGAGCTCCTCTGGAGTTCTTAGTTTTTTTGTGCCTCTTTCTTAAAGAAAGGTTTACTCCCGCATATCATCCAGTGTATAATAACATTTGAAATTTCTCATAAGATAAGGAGCAGAATATGAGTATCTTAACTGTAGAAAATCTAAGTCATGGCTTTGGAGACAGAGCTATTTTTAACAATGTGTCCTTCCGTCTCTTAAAAGGGGAACATGTCGGCCTAATTGGAGCCAATGGAGAAGGAAAATCTACCTTTATGAATATTATTACCGGAAAACTTGAACCAGATCAGGGAACTATTGAATGGGCAAAACGTGTCCGGGTAGGCTACCTCGACCAACATACGGTACTCCAAAAAGGACAGACAATTCGAGATGTATTAAAAAGTGCTTTTCAATATCTATTTGATCTTGAAAAAGAAATGAATGAGTTATGTGAAAAAATGTCCGAAGCTGATCCGGAAGAACTGGAAAAAATGCTTGAAGACTTTGGAATGATTCAAGATATTTTAACCCATAATGATTTCTATATGATTGACGCCAAAGTTCAGGAAATTGCACGAGGATTAGGGCTGGAAGATGTGGGATTGGATAGAGACGTAAATGATTTAAGTGGCGGTCAAAGAACAAAAGTGTTGCTTGGAAAACTTCTTTTAGAAAAACCTGATATATTGCTTTTGGATGAGCCTACCAATTACCTTGATGAGCAACATATTGAATGGTTGAAACGTTTTCTTCAGGAATATGAAAACGCCTTTATTCTTATATCTCACGATATCCCTTTCCTAAATAGTGTTATTAATTTATTTTACCATATGGAAAATCAAGAATTAAATCGTTACGTCGGAGATTATAATAACTTTATGCAGATTTATGAAGCAAAAAAACAGCAGTTAGAAGCCGCATATAAAAGGCAACAACAGGAAATTGCTGAACTAAAAGACTTTGTTGCCAGAAATAAAGCCCGGGTTTCCACAAGAAATATGGCTATGTCCAGGCAGAAAAAACTTGATAATATGGAGATCATAGAATTAGCCAAAGAAAAACCAAAGCCGGAATTTCATTTCAAGGAATCCAGAGCCTCAGGGAAATTAATTTTTGAAACAAAAGATTTGGTCATCGGCTATGACCAACCTCTTTCCAAGCCTCTGAATCTTAAAATGGAAAGAGGTCAAAAAATAGCCTTGGTAGGGGCCAACGGTCTTGGGAAAACTACCCTCCTAAGAAGCATCCTGGGAGAAATCAAAGCACTTTCAGGTTCCGTAGAATTAGGTGATTATCTTCATATAGGTTATTTTGAACAGGAAATCAAAAAAAGTAATTATAATACCTGTATAGAAGAAATATGGAAAGATTTCCCTTCTTTTTCTCAGTTCGAAGTTCGTGCCGCCTTGGCCAAATGTGGTTTGACTACAAAACATATCGAAAGTAAAATAATGGTTTTAAGCGGCGGCGAACAAGCAAAGGTAAGACTCTGCAAACTAATTAACAAAGAAACAAATCTGCTGGTTCTTGATGAACCCACCAACCATTTGGATATAGATGCAAAATCTGAATTAAAACGTGCATTAAAAGCTTACAAAGGAAGTATTCTTCTTATCTCTCACGAACCAGAATTCTATTCTGACATAGCAACCGAAGTATGGAATTGCGAATCGTGGACAACAAAATTAATTTAATGAAATTACTGGGTGGTCTGTATGAGGCAACACACGAAAAATTGGTACAAACTCGACAATGCCGGAAAATTATACCCTTCTATTACCTCTACAAGGGTATCTACGGTATTTCGGGTTTCTGCTACTTTATATGAGGAAGTCGATCCCACACTTTTGCAAACAGCATTAAACAATATCATAGAACGCTTCCCCTATTATAAAGTAAATCTTAAGCGGGGACTTTTCTGGTATTACTTTGAATATACAGAAAACTCTCCCTTAGTGGAAAAAGAAACCTTTTATCCTTGCATGTTCATGCTTTACAAACGTAAGAAGTCTTTTCCTTTCCGAGTGCTGTATTATGATAAAAAAATCAGTGTCGAAATATCCCATAGCATTACGGATGGTACAGGGGTTGTTATCTTTTTAAAATCTTTGCTCGTAGAATATTTCAGACTTCTTGACAATGATTTATCCCTTGATGAAAAGAATGGGATATTTTTTCCCCATGAGCCAATAGACCAGGAAGAGGCTGAAGACGCTTTCCATAAATATTACCAAAAAAATATACCGGATCCTCCAAAGCTCAATAAGGCTTTCCATTTTCCTTTTAAACTTAATTCCAAAGGAGAATACCATATTATTACAGGCATTATACCCGCAAAACCCCTTCTTGCTGCTGCAAAAGAACACCATGCTTCTTTAACGCAATATTTATTGGCTTTATATTTTGATGCTATTCAAGAATATATTCATATTCATAAAATAAAAGTTCGGCATCCGGTGGTTATGAATCTTCCGGTAAACCTAAGAAATCTTTATCCCTCAAAAACAATGAGAAATTTTTTTATAAGTATTACCCCTCAGATTGATTTTCGATTAGGGACTTATTCTATTCATGAAATGATCGATTACATCCAAAGCTATATGAAAATAGCGGTAACCCCTAAAAATATCAGTCAATATATCCATAAAAATGTAAAAAATGAAAAGTCCCTTTTTATAAGACTAACGCCCCTTTTTATCAAAAATCTGCTTATGCCCGTTCTATACAATAAATATGCTGAAAGAAATTATACAAGCAGTATTTCAAACCTTGGTCTTATTAGCATGCCCAAATCCATAGAGCACCTGATCGAACGGTTTGAATTCTACCCGCCTCCCAGCAGAGGAAATATTATAAAAGTTGGGGTTGTAAGCTATAAAGACAAGCTTTATATTTCTTTCGGAAGTCTAACTAAAAATACAGAAATAGAAAAAATCTTTTTCCGTAAAATTCGAAAAATGAATATTCCCGTAAAAATAGAAACCAATAGGGAGTGATGGTATGCCGTACTGTCCAAAATGCGGAGTGGAATTGGAGCATACAGTTAAAAATTGTCCATTATGCGCTTTTCCTATGCCAAAAATTAATGATGATGCAAATCAGCCAGTTTATGAAAATAAGTTTCCTCAACCAGAGAATATATATTTTGAAAACCTTTTAAAGATAAAGAATCAGGTTTTCTTTACCCTATCAATTTTAATATTTAGTGCAGTACTGGTTTTAATGACCATCCGGTCTTTTTTCAGGGTCATTCCCCCTGCTATTACTTACAGTATCATAAGTGTTATTTCAGGTTGGTTTTATATCTCTATTCTTTTTGGATATATTCGTAGCAAGTATTATTCTACTTTATCCTTAGGTTTCATTACGCTCTGTCTAACCTATGGCCTGGATCATGTAGACGGGAAACTTACCTGGTTTTACTCCTACGCCCTTCCAATTACAATATTGGCAGTGCTGGTTTTACTGCTTCTTTTATATCTTTATAACAGAAGCAGGTTAAAAAATCAGTTTGTTTTTGTTCCTGCTCATTTATGCATAAGCATATCATTATTTTCCGCGGCATTAGAATGCATCCTTGACTTTCAGGCCAATCGAAAGATACATCTTTCCTGGTCGCTCATTGTCTTTATTGTTTTGATGTCCATTGCACTGATTCTAATCAGTTTATACTATAAACTGCCGGATCGAATAAAAGAAAAAATAAAAAGAACATTACATATTTAAATATCATCAACCTGTAATGTTCTGTTCATATCTAATTCATATTTTATAACTATAATAAAATCGTAGCAATAAATACCTTCCCAAATCCCCCCTTTTAAGCGGACTCCACAAGGAGTCCTTATATTTTTAGATAGAAAACTTCGTCTTCATAAAAGGAAACAAGCTTTCAAAGGCGAAACAGTTGCCATCTTGCTTAAATTCTTATTCAGATAAATGTTTTCCCATCAAAACACCCATCACCGATGCCATCATCAGTCCTCTGGTCCATCCACTGGAATCTCCAAGGCAATATAACCCTTTAATATTAGTTTCAAAATTCTTATCTAAATTAATTCTATTGCTGTAAAATTTAATCTCTGGTCCATAAAGCAGAGTTTCACGACTGGCAAATCCAGGAACTACAATATTCATGGCTTCAATAAAATTAAGTATATTCATCATCGTTCGATAAGGCATAGCAGAAGTCAAATCTCCAGCAACTGCGTCAGGGAGTGTAGGCTTTACATTGGACTGATCCAATTCTTCCTGCCATGTTCTTTTACCATCCAAAATATCTCCATATCTTTGAACCAGAATTCTGCCATTGCCAAGCATGTTAACCAATTCCGCAACCTTTTTGCCATACTCGATTGGTTGATTAAAAGGTTCTGAAAAATTATGTGAACTCAAGATAGCCAAATTAGTGTTGTCTGACTTTCTTTCTTTATAAGAATGGCCATTCACGATTGCCAGATTGTTGTCATAGTTTTCCTGACTAACAAACCCTCCTGGATTTTGGCAAAAAGTTCTTACTTTATTTTTAAAAGGTGCCGGATATCCTATTAGTTTAGATTCATAAAGAACATTATTAACTTTCTCCATTATTTCATTACGAATTTCTACTCTTACACCAATATCTACCGTTCCAGCATGGTGAGCTATGCCATGTTTTTCGCACATGGTCTTTAGCCAATCCGCTCCCTTTCTGCCAGCAGCTACTACAATCCTCTCCCCATAAATAATACTTTCATTTTTTTTGCTTCCGGCATCAACAGCTATAACCCCTTTTGCTGCTCCATCTTCAACAACAATATCCGTTACAGCCGTATGAAATCTGATTTCTACTCCTGAATCTAAAAGATGCCTTTGAATTTTCAAATATATTTCTTGAGCTTTTTCTGTACCCAGATGTCTAATGGGACAGTCTACCAGTTTAAGTCCAGCTTCAATCGCTTTTCTTCTGATCTCTTTTACTTTTTCTGTATTATCCAGTCCCTCTACTTTGGGGTCTGCTCCAAAATCAAGATAGATCTGATCCGTATATTGAATATATTTCTGTGCTATGTCACTTCCTATGAGTTGAGGCAAATCTCCTCCTACTTCATGGCTTAAAGATAATTTCCCGTCGGAAAATGCTCCAGCCCCTGAAAAACCTGTGGTAATATGACAATAAGGCTTACAGGACACACATTCTTTTGCTTTTTCTTTAGGACAACGTCTTCGATCAATTGGACTGCCTTGTTCAATGATTAATATTTTTTTGTCCAGCTTATTTTTTACCATTTCCAATGCAGTAAAAATTCCTGCCGGTCCTGCTCCTACAATAACTACATCATATTTCATATTGATCACTCCCTATCAAATATGCATATATAGCCTACAACTATTTACGGTAGTTCGGTAGAAACATCAGGCCCATATCGCCGGATTTATATATATGAACATTAAACTTAAAAATATATAAAACGTTCGAACATAAAAATAATAATATATCTCACAGAAGAAATCAATATTTTTACTGAATTAAAAGTTATATCTTTAAAAGAATAGGGTAATCTTATAAATAGAAAATCAACAATGGAGGTACCTATGAGTAATACATCAAATAATTATATACAAAAATACAAAATGAAAGTATTCAATGAACTTGTTAAACTGGCCTGGTTTGGAAAATTAGAAGAAGAAATAGAAGAACTTCCTCAGAAAATCATTGAAAATATACAAGATGAAAAAGAAAGAAAAATCGTAGAAAATTATATCCGATTATCCATGGGACTTGATCCTGTAAAAAGCGATCGATCATTAAGAGAAGAAGCCAGACAAGCTCTAAGTTTAGATAAAGTCAAAAAACCTCTGGTGTCGGTAATTGAAAATATATGTGAACGCTGTAATCGGTTCCATGAAGGTTCTTGTCCAATTCACAGCCATGATTGTATGAGTACCGATGAATGTATCGGATGTGGTCAATGCATAGAAGAATGCTCTCTGGGAGCAATTTCAGACAAAATTGAGTTTATTCCTGTTGTAAATCTGCTTCAGGAAAAAAAATACCCTGTATTTGCTGCCATCGCTCCTGCCTATGTGGGTCAATTTGATCCATCAATTACACCCGGAAAAATCAGAACTGCTTTAAAAATGATAGGCTTTTCAGATATGATTGAAGTTGCAACCTTCGCTGATATCTTAACTATGAAAGAAGCCTATGAATATAAACATATTATTGAGAATAATAAAGATTTCTTTATTACTAGCTGCTGTTGTCCTGTATGGGTAGGCATGATTCAAAAAAAATATCCTTCTTTACTGGATCATATGTCTCCGGCTGTATCTCCCATGATTGCAGCAGGACGCGTCATTAAAGCCTTAAATGAAAATGCAAAAGTTGTATTTATAGGTCCATGTATTGCCAAAAAAAATGAAGCAAAAGAGGAGAATCTGGCCGATGCCATTGACTTTGTCCTCACTTTCAGGGAATTATATGAAATATTTAATGCACTGGATATAGATCTTGAAAATCTGCCGGAAGATAACAGAGAAGAAGCAGCTTTTGCCGGAAGGATATATGCAAGAACAGGAGGAGTTAGCAAGGCCGTAGAATTAACGGTGAAAAGACTGGACCCCCGTTCTGATCTTCCTTTTAAGCCGGAAGCCTTTGATGGGGCCAAAAAATGCAAGGATGGTCTGGACAAGCTTCTTGCGGGTGAAATGGATGCCACTTTTATAGAAGGTATGGGATGTATCGGTGGATGTGTTGGGGGACCCAGAACAATTAATTCTATTGAAGAAGGATCAAAAAGGGTAGATGAATATGCCAATGCTACTCCAATGAAAACTCCTTTTGATAATCTCAATGCATTGCAATTCCTTGCTCAGTTAGGTATTAAAAGATATGAAATGCTAAAAAACAACGAAGATAAAAAAATTAGAAATCTTCTCATAAGAAATGTTGAAAAATAATCTTTTACAAAAAGCAACTAAGTCACATTTGTGAAATATGAATATTTCGTCTTTGCAGGCAAATTAATCTTTTTATTGCATAACGAAAGGCTGGAAAAGATTGTTCCAGCCTCTTAACTATGTTATAATATTGAAAAAACTAAAGGGGTTGATAATATTGGTATTCTCTGGAATAATAATTATTTTTGGTGGAATTATTTGCCTAGCTGCAATCCTGGCAATCATTATTGCATTCGTTGCAAACAGAAAAAGATAAATAGAATTAATTACTTGCATTAATTTTTTCAGCCAACTCGCTAAGATATTCCCATCGCTCCATTAATTCTTCCAGTCTTGTTTCTAATTCCTTTTGCTTTTTTGCCAATTCTTGCAGAAGTACATAATCGCTTTGAGCATGATTGATTTGATCTTCAATTGCTTTTAGTTCGTTTTCTACTTCCTCTATCCAGCTTTCTATATTTTCATACTCTTGCTTTTCTCTATAAGTAAATTTAGGCTTTGAATCATTCCTTTTGATCCTCGTATCTCTTTTTTCATCTTTAACAGAAGAATTATTTTTTTCTTCTGTTTTTTTACTCTTAATTCTGCTTTGATAATCTTCATAGTTTCCGGGATAACTTTTTATGGCGCCTTCTCCTTCAAAAGCAAATATTTTTTCTGCAATTTTATCCAGGAAATATCTGTCATGGGAAACTGTAAGCACTGGCCCTGAAAACTCGTCCAAATACTCCTCCAATATCTCTAAGGTTTGAAGGTCCAAATCATTCGTAGGTTCATCCAAAAGGAGTACATTGGGAGCACCCATTAAAATCCGAAGCAAATACAGTCTTCTTTTTTCTCCCCCTGAAAGCTTTGAAATGGGGGTCCATTGTAAATGAGACGGGAAGAGAAATCTTTCCAGCATCTGTGAAGCACTGATTTTAGTACCGTCTCCTGTAGTAATATATTCCGCTTCTTCACGAATATAGTCTATTACCCTCAGGCTCTCATCCATCTCTTTATTTTCCTGAGTATAATACCCTATTTTCACGGTTTCGCCAATTTCAACTTTTCCCGAATCTGGCTCTAAGATACCGGCCATAATATTCAGCAAAGTTGATTTGCCACTGCCGTTAGGACCCACAATTCCAATCCTGTCTTCTTTTAATAGAATATAACTAAAATCTTTAATATAATATTTTTCTTCAAAAGATTTACTGATCTTTTCAACTTCAATAATTTTTTTACCCAATCTGCTTATTCCTACGGATATTTCCATCTTGTCAGAAGAGATATTGATCTTCTGGTCTTTTAACTTTTCGAATCTGTCTATTCTGGCTTTTTGCTTTGTTCCTCTCGCTTTCACACCGCTCCTAATCCATTCTAGTTCTTTTTTGAGCAAACTTTGTCTTTTTTCTTCCATGGTCTTTAATTGTTCTTGTCTCAAGGTTTTTGCCTCAAGAAAATCACTATAATTTCCCTTATACTCATAAAGCTGGCCCAAGTCCAACTCTATAATCCTATTGGCTATTCGATCCAGGAAATATCGATCATGGGTAATCATAATCAATGCACCTTTGCGCTTATTCAAATAATCTTCCAGCCATAAAATCGTTTCGTTGTCAATGTGATTAGTAGGTTCATCCAATACTAATAAATCCGATGGGCGAATGAGGGCCCCAGCCAAGGCCACCCTTTTGCGTTGTCCTCCTGAAAGAGTCCCTACTTTTGCAGCAAAAGAAGTGATCCCCAGTTTAGTTAAAATCATTTTAGCTTCACTTTCCATTGTCCAGGCATCTGCAGCATCCATTTTTTGATTGAGTTTCAATAATTTTTCTTGTAAATCTTTATCTTCCTGGTCATTACTAAGCTTGTCCAATGTATCTTCATATTCTTTAATCAGCTCAATGACTGGATTGTTCCCACTAAATATTTGTTGAAGTATGGTGGCATCATCTTCAAAAAACGGATTTTGAGAAAGATATTCTATCCTTAAGCCGTTGGCTGTAGAGATCGTGCCACTATCTGGTGGCTCAATTCCTATTAAAACCTTTAGGAAAGTGCTTTTCCCTGTTCCATTGATGCCAATTACTCCAACCTTTTCCCCTTCATTAATTCCAAAAGATATATTTTTAAATAATATTTTTTCTCCAAAGGACTTTGAAATATTTTCAGCGGATAATAAGTTCATTTTAATACCCTTTCTTTTATTTTATATGTTTTATTATACAGCAAGAAGAGTAAATGAAACAAGGGGACATCATTGTCCCCAAGTCTACCATCTATATTCATCCTTTGTCATAGGCACCAGTCCTCTCATTGCCAAAAGCAACCTTCTCTCTACTTCAGTCCAATCCACAAGTTTCCACCATGCATTTACATATTCTTGCCTTCTGTTTTGATAATCCAGATAATAGGCATGTTCCCAAACATCTAGTACTAATATGGGAATGCCGCTCCACTGAGTTAAATCCTGATGCTTTTCTGCCTGAAGGATTTCCAGCCTGCGCCATGTGGGCTGCCATGTAAGTATCGTCCAACCAGACCCTTCAACCTTTTCAGCAGCATTTGTAAACTGCTTTTGAAAGGCATTTATATTTCCAAAATATCGATTGATTTGATTAAGCGTTTCAGATCCAGGTCTTCCTCCCGTTCCAACAGGAGACATAATAGTCCAGTAAATACTATGCAAAATATGTCCTGAGCCATTAAAAGCCAGTTCATTTTCCCAATATTTAATTAAATCAAAATCCTCTGTTTTCCTCAATTCTACTAATTTCAGCTCTGCTTTATTCAGTCCATCCACATAGGCTTTATGGTGTCTGTCATGATGAATACGTAAAGTTACAGCACTTATAACCGGCTGAAGCGCTTCATACGGGTAAGGTAAGGGCGGTAATTTATGCTGTCCCGGCGGAATCATTGGCAATGAAAAATAGTCCATATGCAAATCCTCCTATTTTAAAACTACATTTTATTTATATTAACTAAAACTATTAAAAATGAGAACGATGCAAATTCTATATTGAAGCAATAAAATAATCATGTTATAATTCAATTAGATATTTAGATAATCATCTAAATATCTAATTGAAAGGAGTGACGTAATTGGACAGTATTTTTAAAGCTTTATCCGACAAAAACAGAAGAAAAATTTTAAAACTGCTGCGGGAAAAAGATATGACCGCCGGCGAAATTGCAGAAAAATTCGATATCAGTAAACCTTCTTTAAGCCATCATTTGAACATATTAAAGCAGGCCGAACTGGTTCAAACCGAAAGACAAGGGCAAAATATTATTTATTCCCTTAATACCACTGCATTTCAGGAACTGATTGGGTGGATTTATGATTTTAAAGACAAGGAGTGATATTATGAAACATAATAAATGGATTTGGCTTTTAATTGTACTTTCTTTCATTGGAACTATTATCGTTTTTCCTTTTTTGCCGGAACAAATTCCTACGAACTGGGGCATTAACGGTGAAATAAATGATTATAGTTCCAAATATATGATTTTCTTTCTAGCAGCGCTGCCTGCAATGATCTATTTGCTAATGCTTTATGGCCCTAAACTGGATCCAAAAAAAGAAAATTATAAAAAACACAGTAAAGCCTATTCTATCATATCTATAAGTACTGTATTAACGCTTGTTGCAATACATTGGCTTACAGTGCTGGCAACTTTCAATATCATTAAACACATGGATTTTTTCATTAAACTCATCATTGGTATCCTTTTTGCAGTGATGGGAAATTACATGTCTCAACTACGGTTTAATTATTTTGTAGGGATTAGGCTTCCTTGGACCCTGGCCAGTGAAAAAGTATGGAAGAAAACTCATAGGATCGGCGGTATAGGCTTTATGCTGGTGGGTATAATTCTGGTATGTACTTCGTTCATCAGAGGTTCTTTAAGTTTCATCATTTTTATGACGGCTCTATCTATTCTGATAATATTTATAATGGCTTATGCTTATATAGAATACCAGAAAGAATTAAAAACAAAATAAATTTTTGGGGCTGTAGTATTAACAAATTCTATTTGCTAATACCACAGCCCCTTTATTTTGAAATAAAATAAAAAAATTTGTCTTACTCCAAAAACTCAACCTTTCTATTTTACAAAAGCAACATAATATTTTTTTAATTCTAAAATGCAAAATTACCGTTTTTAAAGATAGGAATTTCTTTTCCGTCAAAGGTGGTTCCGATAATTTCCAAATCCTTTGTTCCCACCATAAAGTCTACATGGACAAGAGAATCGTTTGCCCCTTCTTTATCTAATTCTTCGCGTGACATTTTTTCTCCTCCCTTTATACAAGGAGAATATGCCTCACCTATAGCTAAATGGCAAGAAGCATTTTCATCGAATAATGTGTTATAGAATAAAATCTTAAGATTAGAGATCGGTGAATCATAAGGAACCAGGGCTACTTCTCCCAAGTAATGAGAACCTTCATCGGTTTCGATAAGATGTTTTAAGTTTTCATACCCTTTTTCAGCAGTAAAATCTACAATTCTTCCATCTTTAAAAGTAAGAGAAAAGTTATCTATTAAGCTTCCGTTATAGTTTAAAGGCATGGAACTTACGACTTTTCCGTTAACGCCTGTTTTCTTAGGAAGAGTAAATACTTCTTCTGTTGGCATATTGGCAATAAAAGCAAGACCATCCTGAGTAAAATCTGCTCCTCCCATCCAAATATGGTTTTCGGGAAGTTCTATCGTAAGATCAGTGCCTAATTCATTTTTATAATGGAGATACTGGAACTTATAGGAATTTAAAATCTCCATTCTCTTTTCCAGATTCTTTTTATGTTCCTCCCATTCAGCAACAGGATCTTCCACGTCTACGCGAACTGTTTTTAAAATTGCCTCCCATAACTTATTCACAGCTTCTTCAGAAGACAAATCAGGAAATACTTTTTTTGCCCAGGAGACCGATGGAATAGAGGCAATGCACCAGGCATTTTGATTCCTCATGGTTCTGTCTCTGTACTCTTTTAATGCCATATTGGTTACTTTTTGATATTTTGCAACCCTTTCAGGGTCAACATCTTTAAGGAGTTCAGGATCTGTAGCACTTATATGTAAAAAAGAAGCTCCTGCTTTCGCATATCCATTATAAAACTCTTTCTGCCAGCCGGGATATTCTTCGAACACTTCATTTGGTGCATGAAGATATTTTATCTTTGTAGATATTTCATCTTTCCATAATATTTGTACATCTTTTGCTCCTTCTTTAAAAGCAATTTCAGAAACAATTCTTGTAAATGGTGCAGCTTCAATAGGACTTAAAATCACTAAGGTTTGTCCTTTTTGAATATTTACTCCTGTTTTTACAAGAAGTCTTGCATATTTTTCTAATACTTTTGTATCCATTATGTACCTCCTCCAACTCATTTAAATCATTTCCTACTACAATTTTAATTAATATATAAAAATTTATTTCCAAATATTATAAGCAAAATTGCACTATTTAATGCACTTTTTTACAAAGCAATACTCTATATGCGATTAAGCTTCATAATGCATTTGGAATAATGACATTTTACGTTAAGAATTTACGAATGTCAAATATTCAAACTACATAACCAGTAAAAATTGCTTTAATGTTATATTCAACCTGTACATTTAAGAAGATTATGATATAATGAGGAATGGAAAATTAAAATATAGGAGGATTATAATCTATGGATTTTTTAGTGTCAGGAATTTTATCAATCACACCTCAGCAGATCATTATGTATGGAATTGGCGCACTCCTTATATACTTAGCAATTTATAAGGACTTTGAACCAGCATTATTGCTCCCTATGGGTTTTGGGGCCATTTTAGTTAATCTTCCTGCATCAGGTGTTTTAAATCAAACTCTTACAGGTATTGGAGAAACTCACGGAATTATACAATGGTTATTTGAAGTAGGTATTAATGCTTCGGAAGCCATGCCCATCTTACTTTTTATCGGTATTGGTGCAATGATTGATTTTGGTCCATTACTTAGTAATCCCAAAATGTTTTTATTTGGTGCAGCAGCGCAATTTGGTATTTTCTTTGCATTATCCATGGCAACATTACTGGGCTTTGATTTAAAGGATGCTGCTTCCATCGGAATTATAGGGGCTGCTGATGGGCCTACATCAATTCTTGTATCACAGGTTCTTGGTTCAGCATATGTAGGCCCAATTGCCGTAGCTGCATATTCTTACATGGCATTGGTACCAATTGTTCAGCCCATGGCAATTAAGCTTGTTACAACCAAAAAAGAAAGACTCATCAGAATGCCTTATAATCCAAATTCTATTTCTAAAAGAACAAAAATCCTTTTCCCTATTATCGTAACTTTTATAGCTGGTCTCGTAGCACCAACTTCCGTAGCCTTGGTCGGTTTCTTAATGTTCGGGAATCTTATCAGGGAATGTGGCGTTTTAAACAGCTTATCAGAAACAGCACAAAACACCCTGGCAAACCTTATAACTTTATTATTAGGTATTACAATATCCTTCAGTATGACTGCAGAAGCTTTTGTAAAATTGGATACTCTGTTCATTATGTGCCTTGGATTAGTTGCATTCGTATTTGATACCATTGGTGGAGTATTGTTTGCCAAGATTCTTAATCTTTTTCTGAAAGAAAAGATTAACCCAATGGTAGGTGCTGCAGGTATTTCTGCTTTTCCTATGTCCGCTCGTGTGATTCAAAAAATGGGGCTTAAAGAAGATCCCACAAATCATCTTCTGATGCATGCTGTTGGTGCAAATGTAGCTGGACAAATTGGTTCAGTAGTAGCAGGAGGTATTATTCTGAATCTACTCACCAAAATGCTTTAATAACTCGATAAAAGAAAGGGGTATACATACTATGTTGAATAACTTTTTACTTTCACTGGAAATCATGTGGAAAGGTATGATTGGAATATTTGTTATTATTATATTGATTACATTGATTGTTATGCTGCTTTCAAAAATCCCATCTCAGGATCATGATAGCAATTAAACTTTTAAATATTGAGCTATTGGAATTGTCAGTAGCTTTTTCTTATAGTATTTTATCTAAATTCATACTAAAAAATCTAAATTAGTATATCATATCTCTATGTATTCATTAATTAGAATCACTAAAGGAGCATATTTATGAAAGAACTCATAGATTTATTTTTAGTTTTTTGTCGAATAGGTGGTTTTACCTTTGGTGGTGGCTATGCTATGCTTCCTATCATTCAAAAAGAAATTGTCGAAGAAAGAAAATGGGCTACCAACGAAGAAGTGATGGATTACTATGCCATTGGTCAGTGTACCCCAGGAATTATCGCAGTAAATACTGCTACATTTATTGGTTACAAAAGAAAAGGAATCATTGGAGGAATCGCTGCTACACTGGGAGTAGTATTTCCTTCATTAATCATCATAACTATTATAGCAACTTTTTTTGAACATTTTCAGGACTACCCCATTGTGCAAAATGCTTTGGGCGGCATTAGAGTTGCTGTAGTTGCACTTATTACCAGTACTATTGTTAAAATGTGGAAGCAATCTATCAAGAATTGGATTGGAATCGCATTCTTTATTTTTTCCTTCTTATTAATTACTTTCACAGATCTATCGCCGGTTATTATGATCATCATTGGCGGAATTACAGGCACTATTATAAATCTTAATAAAAGTAAAAAGGTGGATGCAAAATGATTTACTTTCTACTATTTATAGAATTTTTTAAGATTGGTTTGTTTGCCATTGGTGGTGGGCTTGCTACTTTGCCATTCCTGCAAGAACTTATTGAAAAGTATCACTGGTTTTCTTCTTATGATTTAATCAATATGATTGCCATTTCAGAATCTACTCCCGGACCAATCGGAATCAATACGGCTACCTTTGTAGGTTATAAGACTGCAGGGATTATAGGATCTATTATTGCAACCTTAGGCATCGTAACTCCGTCTATTATTATTATCATACTGATTGCTCATTATTATATGAAATTCAGTGAGCACCCTGTTGTCCGGGCAAGCCTTAATGGAATACGTCCTGTTGTCATCGGACTCATCGCTGCAGCAGGATTTGAAGTAGCAAAGATTGCCCTGCTTAGCATCACTCAATTTGCTGCAACAGGTTCACTCCTAAAATTATTTAATTTTAAGGCTATCTTGCTATTTGCTATACTACTCTATTTCATTATCAAGTATAAAAAACATCCTATCCTTTACATCATTGGCGCAGGCATTTTAGGCATCTTTATTAAATTCTAATTCATTATAACAATAAAAAAAGGTAGATTTCCTTCTATCGGAACATCTACCTTCTTTTTTTCCATTAACGTATTTAGCTTATTGAGAATTTATAAATTGTAGTGTGTTTATACTCTTCCCCTGCTTTAAGAATAGGAGAAGGAAAATGTTTGTGTTTTAAAGAATTGGGGAAATATTGAGTTTCAAGGCATAATCCACCCCATTTTTCATAAACAACTCCACCTTTTCCCTTGTCACAGCCATCAAAAGAATTACCAGAATAAAACTGCACACCAGGTTTTGTTGTATAAAATTCCATCAATCTTCCGCTCTTGGGTTCATACAATTCTCCTGCTTTTTCTGGACTTTTGCCACTAACATTTAATACCCAGTTATGATCATAACCCTTAACATATTTTATTTGCTCATCGTCTGAATCAATTCCATCTCTGATTGGTCTTAAAGTAGTAAAATCCATAGGTGTTCCTTTAACATCCCTGATTTCTCCTGTAGGAATACACTCATCATTAATCACAGTAAATTGATCTCCAGTAATCATGAGTTGATGATCTAGAATATCTCCTGAATCGTGACCAGCAAGATTAAAATAAGTATGGTTTGTAAGATTAACTACCGTATCTTTGTCGGAAACCGCGTAGTAATCAATTTTTAACTCATTTTTATCGTTTAAAGAATAGATGACTTTTACTTCAAGATTGCCAGGATAATTTTCTTCTCCGTCTTTGCTTAAATACGTAAGCTGTAATGCTTCTCCTTCTTCAGTTTTTATAATTTCCGGAGTCCATACCACTTTATCAAAACCTTTGATCCCACCATGAAGATGATTATTACCGTCATTCTTAACCAGATGATATACTTGTCCATTAAGCTCAAACTCAGCATTTTCTATTCGATTCGCATGACGTCCAATGATTGCTCCAAAATAAGGACCTGGTTTCTGATAGCTATCCAGATTGTCAAATCCAAGGGCTATATCATCTACTTTTCCATTTTTATCCGGTACAAAAATAGAGACGATAATCCCTCCAAAATTAGTAATTTCTGTGCTCATTCCTTGAGCATTTGAGAGTTTGAAGATAAACACCTCTGTTCCGTCTTTTGTTGTTCCAAAACTTCTTTTTGTAATCTCCATACTTTTCCCTCCAAAATATTAAAATAATTTATATAAATGAACTATTTAAAATGAAGGCCTCTTCGATTCTTTCTTTTTCTGATTGCATTAGAAATCATGGTTATAATAAAAACACCACCTATTCCGCCGCACCAATAAGGAACTGCATTAAGAGAAAACATTACATCCCAAATGGTACGTTTTTCTATTCCATATTTAGCAATAAGCTCTATTTTCGACAATTCTTCTCCGTTCAAAGTAAAAGTGACTGCTCCAACTGTCTGTCCCTCTGTAATCGGTGCTACGAGGGGCTCCTGGTTCCAGGAAATTTTTTTCTCTATGTGAGAAATATCATCTTTATGAAATAATCCTGTAAAATCTTCTTTGATCAGAACTTCCAATTCAGAAGGTCCTTTTGGAGAATGCTTTTCTACATATACTCGATCAATCACATCTCCTTTTTTAGCAACTTGATAATATTTAAAATTCTCAAATCCATAATCAAATAAGGTTTTCGCATCATTCCATCGAGCATCCGTAGGAGATTTTAATAATACGGCAATTAAATTCATATGATCTTTTGTTGCTGAAGCAACAAGACATTCCCCTGCCTCATCAGTGAATCCCGTCTTTACTCCAGTGGCATAAGGGTAATATGTGTCACTATTTCTTGAATCTAAAAGTAAATTTCTATTTCTGAAAGAAAATTTTCGTTGATTTGGGCTGGATGAGTTCCCTATATCTGCAGTAGGTTGTTTTACAATCTCTTTGAATGCAGGATTTTTTAAAGCCTCCCTTGTAATTAAGGCTAAATCATAAGCTGTTGTATAGTGGTTTTCGTTATGATACCCATGTGGATTGACAAAATACGAATCTTTTACTCCTATTTCCTTGGCTCTTTCATTCATCATATTGGCAAATTGTGCAATGGCACTGTTAAGATCCAGTTCATTATTGCCAGTAGTTTTTTTCGATATATACGAAGCAATAACATATGCAGAATCATTACCTGAAGGCAATAATAAAGATGTCAGCAAGTCTTTTAAAGTAATTTCGTCTCCAGGATTATGTCCTGCTTTACTTGCATCTAAAGGTACTTGATACACTTCATTACCTACTTTAATAACCTCATTTAAATCTGCATTTTCTAAAGCAATTAATGCAGTCAGTATTTTTGTGGTACTGGCCGGATACATTTTTTGAGTTGAATTTTTCTCATATAATACTTTACCGGTATTCTCTTCAATTAAAATTACTGCTTCTGATTGTAAAGGTAATGAAACTTCCTGAGCAGCAATAGGAATAAAATTCATCAGGAAAAACACAAAGGTCAATGCAATGCAAAACTTTCGTCTCATAATGTAAGCTCCTTCCGTTGCGCTTTTTATAAATCATGATAACCAGTACTCATTGTACCATAAAAAAGTAATAATTACATCTATTTATTCAATTCCGTTTTCCAATTTTTAAGGAAAAAAGCATCATAACCGATTAATAACCAAAAAAAGTTAGTATCCCGGGGATACTAACTTTTAACTTCTATTATTGAGCCAGTTTTAAAATATTGTAAACATCTTGCTTTCCAAGCTTTACAAAATTTCCTAATGTCCTTCTGTCCGAATCTGTACCTTTGTCCGCCATTTCTTCCAACCTGTCATCGGTAATTCCCAAACCTTCTAGACGAATTGGAAGTCCTATGGTTTTAAAGAATTCTTCCAGTTTTTCAATACCTTGTAATGCTGTTTTTTCAGGATCAAAGAAATCTTGCTCAACATTCCATACCCTAACGGCAAATTGAACAAATCTATTTATATCATGTTTATAGACATATTTCATCCATGCAGGAAAAACAACAGCTAATCCTGCCCCATGGGCAACATCATAGATTCCACTGATTTCATGTTCAATACTATGGGAAGCCCAATCTCCAACTCTTCCTGTGCTAAACAAATTATTGTGAGCCACGGTTCCTGCCCACATTACTTGTGCCCAAGCTTCATAATTCGTAGAGTCTTCAAGAACTATCGGAACATATTTAATAATGGTTTTCATCGTTGATTCAATCAGTCTGTCTATCAATTCAACACTTTTCGTATTTGTAAAATATCTTTCCATCAAATGGGCTAAAATATCAGCTGCGCCACAAGCTACCTGATATTTGGGCAGTGTAAAGGCAAGTTCAGGATTAAGTATTGAAAATCTGGGATAGATAACAGTTGAATCGACAGACCTTTTATACCAGCCATCTTCATTGGTGATCACAGAACCTGTGCTGGATTCACTACCTGCAGCTGGAATCGTTAAAATAGTTCCTATAGGAAGAGCAGCCTCAGGAACAGCTTTCCCGGTATAAAAATCCCAAACATCTCCATCATAAACAGTACCCATGGCAATAGCCTTCGCAGAATCAATTACACTTCCTCCGCCAACGGCTAAAATAAAATCAATATTATTTTCACGGCAAATTTTGATACCTTCTCTCACGAGACTTAATCTTGGATTAGGTTTTACACCAGGAAGTTCTATGTATTCAATTTCTGCAGCTTTTAAAGATGCAACCACTCTATCATACAACCCTGTTTTTTTGATACTTCCCCCACCATAATGAAGCAAAATTTTCTTGCTATAATTTCTTACTTCTTCCCCAACTGAATTTTCCATGTCTTTTCCAAAAATAATTTTTGTAGGGTTCTCAAAGATAAAATTGTCCATAAGCGCTTCCTCCTAAAATGTAATTATATTATTCTTAATTAAATTTAATCCTAATAATTCCCCCCTTTTTATACATATTACTTATATTTTAAACCGAGATAAAGAATTATTCAAGTTTTCGATGGCCGAAGACAAATCATTGGCTAATACAGCTAATTGCTCGGCTGAACTGGTTTGCTCTTCACTTGTTGCAGTAACTTCTTCTATAGAAGCAGCTGATTGCTGTACAATAGATGAAATATAATCGATCGCTTCAACCGTTTGCTGTTTCTGCCCTTCAATATCCTGAATCTTATCATTTATATCTTCTATCTGAGTAATCATTTTTTGTATAGACTGCGCCATTTCATTAAAAGCCTGATCTGTTTTATATACGATTTCCTTTTGCTCTTCAAATATTTCGTCAGAAGTTTTAACAACAGATACTGTTCTCTCAGTCTTAAGTTGGATATTAGATATAATTTGGCTTATCGTTCCAGTTGCATCCTTAGTTCCCTGAGCCAATTTACGGATTTCTTCTGCTACAACTGCAAAACCTTTCCCCGCTTCCCCTGCTCTTGCCGCTTCAATCGCTGCATTTAAAGCTAGAAGGTTTGTTTGCTCACTAATTCCAGTAATGACCTTTACAACTTGAATAATTTCTTTTGCTTCTTCATTTAATTCTTGTATCTCTCTATTAATTTTATTGGTAGATTCTATTGCATTTTTTGTTTTCTCATTTAACTGGTCCATGGTTTTGGCTGCATAGTCCCTGGAAGCTTCGGTATGTTCAATCGTTTTCATAATATCTTCAATTCTTTTTACAACATGGTTAATATTATTTGCCAGATAATCCATCAATGCATTCGTATTTTCTGCCTGCTTTGCCTGTTCTGCTGCTCCTTCTGCCAATTCATTGATAGCACTGGCAACTTGACTGGCTGCCAAAGCGGATTGCTCTGAAGAACTCTTTATAATATTTGCATCTTGCTCTACTTTCTTCGTTATACTGTCGGTTTCCAAAAGTAAATTTCTAATATTTTTGATCATGTTATTAAAACTGACCGATAATTTTCCTATTTCATTCTTTCCCGTAAGATCCAATGATACTGTCAAATCTCCCTGTTCTACTTTTCCCATAAGGTTCATAATCGTTCTAAGAGGATTGGATATACTTAATGATATAAGAATTCCAATGGCTACAGAAATCAAAATGCAGATAAGTCCTATCCAAATAATACTATTTTTTACTCTCTTCATTTCTGCCATTAAAGATGAAATCGGCTCTTTAGTTATAACTTTCCACCCATTTTTGGTGGTAGAATAACTTATTATATTACCGTTATCTCTGAAATTACCGGATAAATTTTCTCCATATATTTTGTCTAAATATTCATCCGTTACCTCAGTACCTATATTATCTGTATTTAGGTCTCCGATTATATTTTTATTTTGGTTTAATAAAAATATATTTGCATTATTGTTTAACTCCATATCTTCAAATAAGGAAGTGATCTCTTCAGAGCTGATATAAACTGCCAAAATCGCCATAGGTTTAATATCGACAATATTTTTTATAGATTTTAATAAAATGATATAGCTATATGAATCATTTAAGCCAGTAACCCATACAATTTCATCATCTGTCGATTGATTAACAATTTCTCTGTATATTTCTCCATATTCTGAATTCAACGTCTCAATTGTATTGCTTCCTCCTAAATTTATGTTTGTGCCAAATGTCTGTCCATTATCTTTATAAATATTAATACCTTTTATGCTATTATTGGAATTTTCAATAGTGAATAAAATATTATCTATTTCTATTTCAGTGTTAATCTTCTCAACTAAGTTGTCGAATTTGTCTTTTCGAAGATAATCAATCAGCGTACTGTTATACTGAATCATCTTTGGTATATTTTCTATTTCTTTAATTTTTAAATCAATATTTTTAGCCAGTTGCTGAACCATTTTTTCAGAGTAGAAGCCTACTTTTTGCTCTACAGTTTTTTCTGCATTAATATATGAAAATCCTGCAATCAGAAGCAATGGTACAATACTTAATACAATAAAAGAAGCAATCAATTTTTGCGCAATACCTATATTATTTTGAAAATTTATCCCTAAATTTAATTTCATCGGCTTCACTATACGCTTTTTCTTATTTTTTTTGGATTCTGGCTTAACTTTAAAGAGATTTTTTCTTTTCAGCATAACTATTCCCCCATCTTAGTAGACTCAACAAAAATCAAACTACTTATTGAAATATTATATATTAAAATCCTATAAAAAAATAGCCTATATAATTATGGTATATAGTGAAAAAATAACTATTTAAAATGGTATTATAAGTTAATGAATATATGTTGAAATTATAGATATTATAAGAAATAACTTTAATCAATTAAATATACAAAATAAATTAAAATATAATAGAATTTTTAATCATAACATATAATTTAATAAGCATTTTTAATCTTTAGGAGAATATCCATGCGAAAGAAAATTATGGTTAATAATATAATTTTTTTATGTATTTTATACCTTTTCGTCGCTTCAGGTTTTGCCCTCATATACTTGGTGGTAGATTCTTTGAATTTAGGATTTATTAAAGATCATTATTCCTCACTTCTTCATCAGCAGCAGTTCGTAGATAAAGTTACCCGATCCTTTTATTTTAGCATTACAACCTTATTTTCAGTTGGATATGGGGATATGACTCCCTTTGGACTCTCAAAAGGAATCGCAATTTTTGAATCTTTGATCGGCTATGTTCTTCCTTATGTAATGGTATTGAACTATATTTTGTACAATCCTAAATTTTTCAGAAAACATTTAAATAAATAATAATTAAAAACTTAAATTTATTGAATAAATCTATTTACAAAATCCATTTCATGTGTTTTAATGTATTCAGCAAAAAAAATCTTTAAACTCGGTACAGAGATACCAGTAAGATTTATCATATTTCTTAGCGTGTAAATTGGGGCTCGCCTAAGCTGAAATGTATAATCTTGCTGTGTGCAGGATTTTTTTTTGCAGTTTTTTAAAACTACAAAAAATTACAAAATTCAGGAGGTAGCATTATGACAACAAACAATAAGGTAATAGGTTATTTACCTGATGAAAGACCACCGTTTTTTGAACTCATTTTATTTGCACTGCAACAAATCGTAGTAATGTTTCCGGCAACAGTTTTAGTTGCTCTGATCACAGGATTCCATGTATCCACAACAATATTTGCCAGCGGACTTGCCACTCTGGGATTTATACTGGTTACAGGAAGAAAAATTCCATTATACTATGGTTCAAGTTTTTCCTACATTTCTGCAATTGCTTCAATCATGAGTGCAGAAGCATACGCTAATTATACACTGAATGACAAAATTTCAATCGCTCAATTTGGTATTATTATGTCAGGACTTGTTTCAATTGCTGCAGGTATAATTATTAACAAAAGTGGTAAAAAAGTCATAGATAAAGTTCTTCCTCCTACAGTAACAGGAAGTATTGCAATCATTATAGGTTTATCTTTATCTGCAAATGCTTTAGGCAATGCGTCTACTATTCCTCAAAACATTTCTGAAGCAACCCAGGGAGCTGCAACTAACTGGGCATGGGTAATAGCCATCATCACTTTATTAGCAACCATATTGTATTCAGTTTATCTTAAAGGCAAACTAAGTCAGCTTCCAATCTTATTTGGTTTATGTACAGGATATGTATCCGCTCTTATTATAGGAGCCGTAACAGGTATACCTTTTGTAAGCTTTAATACAATAGAATCTACCAGTTTTATAAGTCTTCCAATCTTTACTTTTCCAAAGCCATCATGGGCAGCAGTCGTTGCAATTATGCCTATAGCCATTGCAACAGTCCCGGAATCAACCGCCCATATCTATCAATTGGATATCTATGTAAATGACCTGGCTAAAAAGAAAGGTTCAAAGACAAAATATGATTTGGAAAACAAACTAGGATTAAATCTTATCGGGGACGGAATCGGAGACATTATATCCGCATTAATTGGAGGCCCTGCAGGAACAAATTACGGTGAGAATATCAGTGCCATGGCTATTTCAAAGAATTTCTCTGTACCAGTTCTTATAGCAGCATCCATCATCACAATGATTATTTCATGCTTTACCCCTCTGATTAATATTGTTTATTCTATACCAACTTGTGTAATCGGAGGACTTTCTATATATCTCTTTGGTGTGATCGCTGCGCAAGGGATTACTATCATGATGGACAAGCAAGTAGATATGTTCAGTTCCAAAAATCTTGCTGTGATCGCAGTTATTTTAATTATCGGCTTAGGTGGTACCTTCAATTTTGAAGGTGGAATGATTCCGATGTTCGGAACTCAATTCCCCGCTTTAGCTACAGCAGCTGTGGTAGGTATCCTTTTAAATCTCTTACTTTCTATGGGACAAAACGAATCCCCTGAGATTGAATAAAAAAATGCCTCTTGTTGGGTGAAAATGAACACAGCAAGAGGCATTTTTATGATAATGATCCAGTTCCTGCGGAATCCAATTTCTTTTTAATGTTTGCAAATCTTCTGTTACTTTTCGGGATCCCCCTGGGATCCTCTCTCTACTTTGAAGAAGATATTCCAATCATGCTTCCAATGATCCCCAGAACTATACTTATAGATAAAATAATTAACACTAAATCCTGCATCATGACTTGGAAAGGAGGCAAAGGAATGAATGGGAGCGGTCCTGACAGATAATTATAAATTTGGATCAAGACCATATATGTCAAAGTAGAAGCAATGGCCCCTCCTCCAAAAGTTAATAGCAATCCTACTATTAAAAAAGGTAAGGCAATGAAGGCTTCCGAAGCTCCTAATAGTCTTAAAGTGTTAATTTCTTCTTTGTAATTGTAAATTCCCTGTCTTATAATGTGTGAAATAATGACAACTGTAGAAATACCAACAGCTGCAATAAAAAATGCTCCTAAAATCTCAAAAGCACGTGCAATACTTCGCAGCCGAGTGAGAATCTCTCTGTTATCTCTGATATACCGAACCTCAGAAATCAATTTTAATTCTTTATGAATCGATTCGATTTTTTCAATATCAATTTTGGCTTCAAAGAAAGAATGAAAAGGATTGTCCTCAAAATATTCCAAGACTTTTGCATCTTCCCCTAATACTTTTTCCATTCTTTCATAGGCTTCCTCTTTTTGAACAATTCTTGTTTCTATGATCCCATCAATTGAATTGATTTTTTCCATCACTTTTTCCAAATTTATATCATCAAGATTTTCATCCGTATATATATTGATCTGGGCTTCCTCCTGAATTAAAGTCAATACTTCTGTACTAATACTCCATCCGGAAATAACCAAAGAAAGAATAAATAAAATAAGCCCTATACTAAAGAGAGAAAGCACATTGGACCAAAAGGTCAGTTTAAAAATTGTTTTTGCCTCTTTTATGAAATATCCTGTGTTATAAATAATGTTTTTCATTACAGTCTCCTCCCCATTGACTCCTGCTCTATGGTTCCCTTGTTCACTTTAAGCAGTATGCCTTCATTGAGATTTTCAATTAAGTGAGTCGCATGGGTGGTTATAATAACCGTTGTATCTTCGTCTTTAAAAGAACGTAAAAGTTCCATGATGCGTAATGCATTATTTACATCCAGGTTACCTGTTGGCTCATCAGCCAATATGAGGGAGGGTTTTCGTGCAACTGCCCTGGCAATAGCGACTCGCTGCCTTTCTCCCCATGATAAATTGTCTACTTTTGAAAAAGCTTTATGACTTAATCCAACCTTTTCTAAAGCTTCTAGGGCATTTTTATTCAGTTGAAGTCTGGGCATTCCCAAAACCCTCATACCTAAAATCACATTGTCAATCGCCGTTCTTCCGGGAATTAATTTAAATTCTTGAAACACAGGTCCTATACGTCTTCGTATTTCCCGAATATTTTTCTTATGTTCTTTGCTGATTTCTTTCCCTAAAACCGTCAATTTACCGGAAGTAGGCTGCTCTATGCCCATAAAAAGCTTAAGCAAACTGGTTTTACCTGATCCGCTGGGGCCAATAATATAAACAATTTCTCCTTTATTAATTTGCAAATTTACATTATTTAATGCTTTTGTACCATCGCGATATTCTAAATATACTTGGTTTGCTTCAATCATCTTCATCCACCTAACTCCATTCATTTAGAAAAAAGATATTTTGCTGGTAATTTCCAAATAACCATCCTTAATATTCACTGTATCCAATTCATTACCATATAATACCGGCTCAAGATTGAGCTTAACTTCACCATTTTTAAATATTTCTTTTAATGATTCATCGGTAAGCGGCATACCGTAAAAGCTTCCTTCTTCTGCTACAAACTGCAATGTATGACCATCTACAATAATAAAAGAACCAGATACCAAAAATTGACTATCAGGAATGATCACATTGATTTTATTTTCGTAAAAATGAAATTCCACATTTTGATTCGTAAGATATTCTTTTGCCACTTGGTTAAAAGTCTCTTCATCCATAGAGCCCTTAACTCTTCCTAATGAAATTGTAACCTTTACTTTTTCGAAAGGCAAATTTCCCTGTTTTAATACATCGGAAAATCTGGCAATGGAATCAGTAAGCGTTTTCTTTGCCTCTGTCCAGGTCTTTTCAATCTGATTCAAATGATTTTCATAATATGAACGTTCAATATCTAATGATGCCAAATATTCTTCCATATCATTTTTTAATTTTTCCTTATTCAATAAAGCGCCTCTTAATTCTTCCTGCTTTTCTTCCATTGAAGATAATATTGAGTCCAATTGGTTCTTTTCTTCCTGTAAAATCTGCTTTCTTTCATCCAACTCCTCAAGAAGCGCTCCTGTATTTCGGCTTAAATCTCTAATAATATTTATTCTTCTTATTAAATCAGAAAAACTGTCTGCAGAAAGAATGATTTCCAAATTAGACGCCGGCCCTCTTCTTTGATAAAGTTGAAGTACTTCCTTTAATGTATTTTTTTTCTGTTCATAGATACATTCTTCTTTTTCAAGACGAAACGATACATTTTCAATTTCATTTTTTAACTTTTTAATATCTTCTTGTATTTCAGCTTGCTGCCGCTCCATTTCTTCAATATCCTGTAAAAGAAAGAATAATTCCTGAAGTACTTTTTTTTCACTTTCAGTAATTGAACCAAGTTTGTGTCTTGTCTCGGAAAAAATACTTTCTTGCTCCTGTGCCAAACCTACTGATGCGGAGCAAAAAATATAAAAACCAACAATCAAAGCAAAACTTAAAATATGTATTCTTTTTATATACAATTAGCCTCACCTCTATTTCAAATCCTGTTCTTATAAATTGACTTCTTATGCTGCTTATTTCTATTTAACAGCACTCCGACTTCATACATTTGGTATAGAATTAGTATACTATATTTTTTTATAAACTTCCTTAGAATTTATTTCGAATCCAAACCCAATTTGCTCCAATTATCATATAATAAAGTAATGAGAGTCTTAAGCAAAAGGAGGACCATATGCCATATTCTTTTCCCTATGGATATCGAAAATCAATATCTAACAATTTTCAAGCACGGGCAAATGGCACATTAAATTCCTATTCTCATCATGGAGAACTAAAAGTGCTGGGAGAAGGCATCATACAGGCAGAGCCAGACATTGCCCTGGTTTCACTGGGTGTGCAAACCCGAGGAATGGAACTCAATCAGCTGCAGCAAGAAAATGCAGAAATCTCTTCAAAAATGATAGACACCTTAAAAAATATCGGAATATCTTCCGATGATCTTCAAACACAATCTTATAATATTTTTCCGCAATATGAATATATCAATGGACAGCAAAAATTTAACGGTTATGTTGTAGAACATATCTTAAGGGTTATCATAAGAGAACTTAATTTAATTGGAAGAATCATCGACCAAGCAGTGGACAGTGGTGCCAATGTGATCAATAATATAACTTTTGCTATTGCTAATCCCACTATATATTATCAGCAGGCCCTATTAAAAGCAATTGATGATGCAACCTCCAAAGCCATGTTCATTGGAAGAAACATGAATATAGATATCTCTACCATTCCTATAGAGATCGTTGAACAAAGCAGTGTCCCTATTTCCCCGTACAGTGTAACCCTGGCCAAAACGGATATTGCTACTCCTATACAACCTGGTCAAATGGATATTATAGCAAGAATTGAAGCTACTTTTAGGTATTAATTTCTATATGCGCACCCTACCCGTAGGTTTTTTTATTGTATAGGAAATTCAGAGAAATTTCCTATACAATAAATATCCACCAGCTTAGCTGGTGGTTTTTCGTTAGCCCTATAAGGGCATGGTACCTGCTGTGCCTTAAGGCACTCTTTGGTTTCGCCAGT
>NZ_JAFBEP010000028.1 GCF_016908775.1 Defluviitalea raffinosedens
GGAATTGATTGGGTTTTATTTGGTGTGCTGTTTAGTTTTCAAAGATCGATGATGTTATTTGGTATTTATTTCTTCGCGTTTTTCGCGACAACGAAGAATATCTTATCACATCTTTTTTGCTTTGTCAACACTTTTTTGATTTTATTTTTTCATCCAATCTGTAGCATTTGTGGATGAGCTTGTCAAATCGTGTCGACGAATGCTATTATAACAAGATTATAATTTCTTGTCAACACTCTTTTTCATTTTTATTTTGCTCAGAAAAAGAGTCTATTATTCATGGTCCCAGAACTTACGTTTTTGCGACCACGGATTGTTATTATATAAGATCCAATTAGAAAAGTCAACTATCTTTTTAATTTTATTTCGAATAAGTCAAAAGATCATCTCATAAAATTAGGTAGGAGATCAGTAAACTTCCGTAAGGAGTGATACCATGAGCAAAAAGATTTCTTCTTTAAACGAAGAGCTCAATAAACAACAAATCAATTTAATCATCGTCTTGTCTTTGATTGGTTTTTTCTTATATATCTTTATTAATATTTTATTTCCTTATGCAGGCACTTTATCTGTTATATTCTTAGCTATTACGGTGGGATTAATGCTATATAGTTTGATTTCCAAAAATAACACTTTATTATGGTATGCTTTAGTCTCTGTAATCATATCAATCATTTTAGCTCTTTGGCACCACCCCTTTTTTTCATAAGAAAAAGTTTTCCTTGTATGTAATAAAAAAATAAGCACAGAAATCTGTGCTTATTTTTTTATTAATTTATTTATTTAACATTAGCTTTTGCCATTTCTACTAATTGAGCAAAACCTTTTTCGTCATTAACAGCCATATCAGCCAAAACTTTTCTATTGATATTAACTCCAGCCAATTTTAAACCATTCATAAATTTGCTGTAGGAAAGACCGTTAATTCTAGCAGCTGCATTAATTCTTGTAATCCATAATTTACGGAAATCTCTTTTTCTTTGTTTTCTTCCAATATAAGCATAGTTTAAAGATTTCATAACTGCTTGTTTAGCAGTTCTGTATTGTTTAGATTTTGCACCTCTATATCCTTTAGCTAATTTCAAAATTCTTTTATGTCTCTTCTTAGCATTTAATCCGCCTTTAACTCTTGCCATGTTTTAGACCTCCTGTTCTATATATATAAATCTTATCGATATGGTAATAATTTTTTCATTTGCTTTTCGTTTGTAGCGTCAACTATACCTGCATGTCTGAGGTTTCTTTTTCTCTTTGTAGTCTTTTTAGTTAAAATATGACTTTTATTAGCTTTTGCTCTTTTTAATTTACCTGTTCCTGTAACTTTAAAGCGTTTTGCTGCTCCTCTATGTGTTTTCAATTTAGGCATTGTTTAAGTTCCTCCTTTTAATGATTGTATATAATATACGTTACATTTGTTTTGGTGTAACGATTATTATCATGCTTTTACCTTCCATTTTAGGTTTCTTTTCAACTTCTCCAAACTCTGAAACTGCTTGTGCGAAGTTTTCCAAGATTTCAATTCCTTTTTGTGTATGAGCAATTTCTCTTCCTCTAAATCGCACAGAAACTTTTACTTTGTTTCCATCTTTCAAGAACTTCATCGCATTCTTGATTTTAACTTCCAAATCATGCTTCTCAATATTAGGGGACAATCTGACTTCTTTCACATTGATCACTTTCTGCTTTTTACGAGCTTCTTTTTCCTTTTTAGCCAAATCGAACTTGTACTTACCATAATCCATAATACGGCAAACAGGTGGATTCGCTTTAGGCGCAATTTTAACCAGGTCAAGATTTCTTTCATTCGCCAGCATCTGCGCTTCTTTAGCAGAAACAATTCCTATTTGCGTTCCATCCACATCAATGAGTCTCACTTCTTTGTCCCTAATTTGCTCATTAATCATTAACTCGCTAATAACCGAGCACCTCCCAATAGTATTTAAAACTTATATATAATAAAAAAAGCGGATAGAATCTATCCGCTTCAAATACACCTTAAAGAGTAAACATATATCATAATAATTATGACATACTTTCTCATTTAATCATGTATGAACCCTGTCGACTTAATGCGCAAGGTGAGAAACGGATGTTTCTACTTTTTTAATTAACATATCCTAAGAAACTATAGCATTATTCTATAGAGTTGTCAAGTCCTTGTGTATCAATTTTTTTAGATGCTATTTCATCTTTAATTCTTTCTATGAAATCAGATAATGCTTGTGCCCCTTCATCGCCTTTTGCACGGCTTCTGACTGACACCTTGCTTTCTTCTTGTTCTTGTTGTCCCACAATCAGCATATATGGAATTCTTTGAAGTCTTGCTTCACGAATCTTATAACCTATTTTTTCAGCTCTGTAATCCGCTTCAACTTTGATACCATTCTTCTCCAGTTGTTCTACTACACTTTGGGCGTATTCATGATATTTTTCAGAAATAGGAAGAACTTTAACTTGTACTGGCGCAAGCCATGTTGGGAAAGCTCCTGCAAAATGTTCAATCAAAATACCGATAAATCTTTCGATACTGCCAAATACAACTCTGTGGATCATAACAGGACGATGTTTCTCTCCATCCTGTCCAATATATACTAAGTCAAAACGTTCTGGCATCTGAAAATCTAATTGGATGGTTCCACACTGCCATGTTCTTCCCAGGCAGTCTTCTAAATGAAAGTCGATCTTTGGACCATAGAATGCTCCATCGCCTTCATTCACGATGTAATTATATCCTTTTTCCTCTAATACTTCTCTTAATGCCGTAGTTGCTCTTTCCCAATCTTCATCACTTCCCATACTGTCTTCAGGTCTTGTGGATAGTTCAACATGGTATTTGAATCCAAAAACATTATAGAATTCATCTATAAGATTGATTACATTTTTAATTTCATCTTTGATCTGTTCAGGCAACATAAAGATATGGGCATCATCCTGTGTAAAATTACGCACCCTCATAAGCCCATGAAGAGCACCGGATAATTCATGACGATGAACTAAGCCAAGCTCTGCCAGTCTAACTGGTAAATCTCTATAAGAGTGCATTTTTGTTTTATAAACAAGCATGCCTCCAGGACAGTTCATTGGCTTTACTGCATAATCCATATCATCAATCTTAGTTACATACATATTGTCTTTATAGTGATCCCAGTGTCCTGATCGGTGCCATAATTCCTGATTTAAAATGATAGGCGTACTAATTTCCTGATAGCCTGCTGCTTTATGTTTTTCTCTCCAATATTCTATCAATGTATTTCTGAGTTCCATTCCTTTAGGCAGGAAGAATGGGAATCCCGGACCTTCTTCCATTAATGCAAAAAGTTCTAACTCTTTTCCGAGTTTTCTATGATCTCTTTTCTTAGCTTCTTCTAATTTATTAATGTATTCATCCAGATCTGCTTTCTTAGTAAATGAAGTTCCGTAGATTCTTGTAAGCATTTTATTATTTTCATTGCCTCTCCAGTAAGCCCCTGCTACGGATAAAAGTTTAAAAGCCTTTACTGGTTTTGTAGACATAAGGTGGGGTCCCGCACATAAATCTACAAATTCTCCTTGCTTATAGAAAGAAATTATTGCATCTTCAGGAAGATCGTTGATTAATTCAACTTTGTAATCTTCTCCTCTTTCCTGCATCAATTGAATCGCTTCAACCCTTGGCAATTCAAATCTCTCAATTGGTAAACTTTCTTTTACAATATTCTTCATTTCCTTTTCGATTTTCTCTAAATCTTCCGGGCTAAAAGGTTGCTCCGTATCAAAATCGTAATAAAATCCGTCCTGGATAGAAGGACCAATGGCTAATTTAACATTTGGGAATAATCTCTTTACAGCTTGAGCTAATATATGAGATGTTGTATGACGAAAAGCATCTTTTCCCTGTTCATCATCAAAGGTTAGAATGCTTAACTCGCAATCCTCTGTAATGGGTGTTCTAATGTCTACCCTTTCATTATTTATAAGTCCTGCACAGGCAACTCTTGCCAAGCCTTCACTTAAATCTTGCGCAACTTCGATAACAGTTACTCCTGATGGATACTCTTTTACACTTCCGTCTTTTAATCTAATTTTAACCAATTTCCTTTCTCCTTCCTTATAATGAATTATTAATTATACAAAAAAACTCTCGCCCTCTTCATTGCGAAAAGGGACGAGAGTATTGTTTCTCCCGCGGTTCCACCCTTATTGTTTCATTGGAAACCTCTTTAAATAATGATGATAACGGGATCACCGAACCGGATTAGGGCCTCTCAGAGGTGGTCTTCGTCAAATTCCGTTTAAAGATACTCTCAGCTTATGTATCTTCTCTCTGTAAACTACCCTTTGACTACTCTTCTCTTCATCGAGTTCAACATTATATTAGTTTTTACAATTATAACACCTTCACATATTTTGTCAAGAAGTCAAATTATTATGCATAAAACTAATTAATTTCATTGGAGTTTAAACAAAATTCACATTTAGGACACAGGGTTACTTTACCTTGAAAAATACTGCTTATAGTTTCAATCAGCGGTTTGTTTTGAATCGCTTCATAATGGTGAATCACTATTTGTCTGGGAGCAATAGTGATCAGGGCACTGACGAGCAAATCATCATAATTGATCTCTTTATCACTAAAATCTTGCTTATATTCCTCTTTGCATCGCTCCGTTATATCGTTTTTATCCTTATCATAAATCTTGAAGCCGCCTTCTTTAAGACCTATAATATGGATAATTTCTTCTTTCATCTCCTGAACGTCTACAAAATATTTTAATAATCTTAAAAACTCTTTGTACTCTTTTTGTGTTTCATATTCACTGACAATATGGCGAACAACCATTTCCAATTTTCCTCTATAATCTTTTAAGCGAAACAGTACAAAACCCTCCAGTAAAAATTCATTGCTGTCCTCAAAAAAGTCCATTAGACGATCCATGATTTCTTTTCTGTAAGAGTAATTGAGTGCATTCGGGTCTTCATTATTTTCATTCTCATAAAAAAATGCTCTAGTCATTTCGAGGATTTTTATTCGTTCAATAGATGCATATTTTTGATAGTGAATTTCTAAAATTTCTTTTACAATTTCAAAGCGGATAAAATCCATAATGAGATTTGTCAAAGCACTGGTTGCATGCAACTTCAATGCATCACTGAAAAAAAAGTTGTAGTTTTGAGCTAGTACATCATCATCAATCTCATAATATAAAAAATCTATATCCCCTTTTTTCGCAATAGTATAGGTGGGAATTAAAGCTTTTGGTGTTATTTTTTCAAACTCTAAACTAATGTACTCTTTAATTTTACTTATATTCGTATAAGCCCCTATGGTAAGCACAATCATAAATGGTCACTCTCTTTCATAAGAATTCCTCCCACCTAGATGCTAAGGCTACCTTCCAACTGAGGTATTCTATCGTTAATAGTATATGCAACAACAAAACTCGGGTTACATTGTCCTTGTAGATTTGGAAAAGTCTCCATTGTACTTCTTTCTTTGTAGGATTAAGGTTATTTTACCACATATGATAAATAAGGACAATTATCGACTTAAATCCTCAATAATTTTTTTCAAATCACTTTCTTCAAAGACATAGGTTCTATTACAAAAATGGCATTTTAATTCCGTTCGATGGTCTTGATCCAAAATTTCCTGCAAATCTTTCACTCCAATGCTCACTAATGCTTTTTCTACCCTTTCCCTCGAGCAATTACAATGAAATTGTGTTGGTATCTTATCCATTATTATAATATCTCCCAGTATAAGCTTAAGAATGTCTTCTGGGCCTTTTCCTTCTTCCAAAAGCTGCGTTACTGACGAAATACTTTTTAATCTGTTTTCTAAATTTTGAACTGTCTCTTCTTCTGCTTCAGGTAAAAGTTGGACGATAAATCCTCCAGCTTGTTTAATAGAAAAATCTCTGTCGACTAATACTCCAAGGGCAACAGCCGAAGGAATCTGCTCAGAGCTTGCAAAATAATACGTTAAATCTTCTGCAATTTCTCCCGAGACTAAACTGATCTGACCAACATAAGGTTCTCTTAAGCCCAAATCTTTAATCACCGTAAGGGAACCTTGTCCTATAGCCGTGCTTACATCCAATTTCCCAATAGAATTTAAAGGAAGATCTACAACAGAATTATACGGATAACCCTTAACATTTCCGTTTCTGTCAGCAGTCACTACAAGCCCCCGTAAAGGACCATTTCCTTTAATCTGAAGGGTAAGTAAATCTTTTTCTCCTTTTAACATTTGACCCATCATCGTTGCAGCTGTTAATAATCTCCCTAATGCAGCCGATACAACAGGACTTGTTCCATGAATTTTACTTGCTTCATCAACAAGATGAGTCGTCACTGCTCCAAATGCTCGAATTTGCTTTTTTGCGTCTGTTGCACGAATAATGTAATCTTCCATATATTTAACCTCCTGCTAAGTTACTTTCCTTTTTCTCTTACAACGAAATAAATCCTGTCACTGTTTTCCTTGGGATCTTCAAAAGTATATGCATCATATACAGCTAAAAACTCCATTCCTGCTTCTTCAACCAAACTCTTTATATCTTCTATGGAATACATCCTTTCATAATGAATTTCTTCAAATTTTGAATAATAATCCTTCTCTGGCTGTTTTATAAAAAGCGTAAGCTGATACTCATTAATGCCATCTTCTTCACTGTAATAATTATCCCAAATATAAGCAGCTTCATCCAAATTTTCTGCAAAAGTATTTTCCCCCAAGATGTATTTATACTTATATTCTGTATTTAGATCAAAAATAAAAAGCCCTTTGGGGTTAAGATAATTATTGACCCATTTAAAGGTTTGAAGCAATCCTTCCCGATCTGTAATATAATTTAGACTGTCACAGACACTGATAATACAATCGACTGTTCCGTATAATTCAAATTCTCTCATATCTTGATGGAGATAGAGAATATCCACATTGTTTTTCAATGCTTTTTCTCTCGCTATGGAAAGCATATCTTCCGACACATCTATTCCAATCATCTCAATGCCTTTTTTAGCAAAAAGCGTTGTCATGTTTCCTGTTCCACAGCCTAATTCTGCCACCAATTTAGGATCACAACCAAATTTTCCCCAAATTTCTTCAATATATTCAACCCATTCATCATAAGGAACTTCCTTCATGAATAAATCATATACCTGAGCAAAACTCTGATATGCTTCCACCATTTCACCTTCCTGCCTTAGACTTATCACCATTTTTGCACTCAATTATTATAAAACAATGGTCGAAAATTGCAACAGGCCCAGAATTAATTCTGAGCCTGTTGTTTCATTTCTTTTTTTCTTTTTGTCATTAAACCGCCAATGCGACCAGTTTCCTTTGCCGTTAAGGACTTCCATCCACCTTCTTTAACCTTATCCAATAAACCGAGTTCGGATGCAATTTCATATTTCAGTTTATCATCTTCCGTCATAGGCTTATTTTTCTTAGTTTCTTTCGTTCCCTTACTCATCTCATCACTCCTTACATTAAGAAGTATGTATAGGTCTAAAGTAAAATATACATTAGAATTGGAAAATGTTTCGAAAAATATTTGACATATTCAAAATTGAGTGATATTATATATAAAACTTCATAAGCTTCACAGGATAGAGGCGCATTTTTCAAGAGTATATATATGGATGTATGTAGGTACAGATGAAGTATATAGAAAGGGGAAAATGCCGAAGGAGAAAAATCCTGCAGTTTTTCGTCCTGGTTTTGCAGTGAATAACTGCACGACTGTCATCAGTAGTGTTATAATATTACTGATGGAGAGCTATCTGTGAAAGGGTTTGTATTTGGTTATATAGATTTATATAGCTGCTATACAATCACATTCACAGTTGGCTCATGCCAGCTTTTTTATTTTCCCAAAATTATTAAACAAACATTAAATGATTTTAAATAAATTTAAGGAGGATTATTAATGAAAAAGATTAATTTAGCTGTTGTGGGTGCTACTGGAATGGTTGGAAGGACTTTTCTAAAGGTACTTGAAGAAAAAGATCTCCCAATCGAAAACTTTTATCTTTTTGCTTCAGCGCGTTCCGCTGGAAGCAAATTGACTTTTAAAGGTAAAGAATACACAGTTGAAGAATTGACTGAAACCTCTTTCGACCGCGGAATCGATATTGCTCTATTTTCAGCCGGGGGGGGTACCAGTCTCAAATACGCTCCAATTGCTGCCAGCAAAGGCTGTGTTGTAGTAGATAACAGCTCTGCCTGGAGAATGGATCCTGAAGTGCCTCTTGTAGTTCCTGAAGTTAATCCTGAAGATATTAAACTCAATAAAGGAATCATTGCTAATCCAAATTGCTCTACGATTCAGGCAGTTGTAGCATTAAAACCTTTACATGAATATTATACTATTAAACGCATTGTTTATTCAACTTATCAGGCAGTTTCCGGTGCAGGTATGGGTGGCTGGACAGATCTTGAAGAAGGACTAAAAGGAAACCCTCCAAAGAAATTTCCTCATCCGATAGCTAATAACTGTCTTCCACATATAGACGTGTTTACAGAGAATGGTTATACAAAAGAAGAAATTAAAATGATTCAGGAAACAAGAAAAATTCTTCATGACAACAATTTAAGAATTACGGCTACTACAGTTCGTGTACCTGTATTTAACAGCCATAGTGAATCTATTAATGTTGAATTTGAAAAGCCTTTTGAACTTAATGAATTAGTAGAAGTCTTGAAAAAAGCACCTGGAGTCGTTGTACAGGATGATCCGGCAAATAATGTATATCCTCTGGCTGCTAATGCTACTGGAAAAGACGAAGTGTTTGTTGGACGAATTCGCAGAGATGAAAGTGTTGAAAGCGGCGTGAACCTTTGGGTTGTTGCGGATAATATCAGAAAAGGTGCTGCATCTAATGCTGTTCAGATTGCAGAATTATTAATTAAAGACATGCAATAAGAAAGGATGATTATTATGGAGATTTTCAGAGGTTCTGGCGTTGCAATCGTTACCCCTTTTAAAGAAAACGGTGATATTAACTTTGATCTTCTCGGAGATCTTATAGAATTTCAAATTCAGAATCAGACTGATAGTATCATTATCTGTGGTACCACTGGAGAATCTTCTACTTTAAATGATCATGAGCATTTAGAATGTATTCGATATACTGTGGATAGGGTAAATAAACGGGTTCCCGTTATAGCCGGAACAGGCAGTAATGATACTGAATATGGTGTTTTTTTGACCAAAAAAGCAAAAGAATTAGGGGCGGATGCCTGCCTTCTGGTTACTCCGTACTATAATAAAACCACTCAAAAGGGGCTAATAGAACATTATACTTACATTGCTAAAAAAGTAGATATTCCTCTTATTTTATATAATGTTCCTTCAAGGACCGGCTTGAATATTACTCCAAAAACCGCTTATGAATTATCTAAAATAGATACAATTGTAGCAATTAAAGAAGCCAGTGGAAATATTTCTCAAGTTGCAGAAATAATTAATTTATGCGAAGATAAATTAGATGTATATTCCGGAAACGACGATCAAATCGTTCCCATCCTTTCTCTGGGCGGAAAAGGTGTCATATCTGTTCTTGCAAATGTAGCACCAAAGCAAACCCATGATATGGTTATGGAATATTTAAACGGAAACGTTGAAGAAAGCAGAAAAATTCAGATTCAAATGATTCCTTTAGTAAAAGCTCTATTTTCTGAAGTAAATCCTATTCCGGTTAAGGCAGCGCTGGAACTTATAGGCTATCCTGTTGGTGCTTGCAGAATGCCTCTTACTACTATCGAAGATGATCATTTAGAACTACTGAAAAAAGAAATGAAAAACGCAGGATTACTTGGATAGACTAAAAAGTGCAGAGGTATTTTTCCCCTGCACTTTTTTCGAAAGGAGATTATATATGATAAAAATCATTATGCACGGCTGTAACGGAAAAATGGGTCAAGTCATTTCTTCACTGGTTGATGACAGTGAAGATTGCATGATCGCGGCAGGAATTGATCCGAATGTAAGCAAATCAAATCCCTATCCGGTTTTCAACAAAATTGATGACTGCGATATTCATGCGGATGTAATCATCGACTTTTCTACTGCAACGGCGGTGAAACCTCTGTTAGAATATGCCCTTGTAAAACAGCTTCCTGTGGTTATATGTACTACAGGATTGTCAGAAGACATGATAGACCTTATTAAAAAATCCGCAAAGAAAATCCCCATTTTCTTTTCTGCCAATATGTCCCTCGGAATTAATTTATTAATCAGCCTTGTAAAACGTGCATCTGAAATACTATCTGATGCGAATTTCGATATTGAAATTATTGAAAAGCATCATAACCAAAAAATAGATGCTCCCAGTGGCACTGCCCTTGCATTGGCAGATGCCATCAACGAGGCATTGGATCATCAATACACATACAAGTATGATCGTCATTCTGAGCGCAAAAAACGCGACAAGAAAGAAATAGGTATTCATGCTGTAAGAGGCGGTACTATTGTGGGTGAACACTCTGTCATTTTTGCCGGAAAAGATGAAATCATTGAATTAAATCATACAGCAATGTCAAAAGAGGTGTTTGCTGTAGGCGCCCTAAAAGCCGCAAAATTCTTAGCAGGTAAAGCTCCTGGATTATATAATATGGATCATCTGATTAATCAATAAATAAGGAACGCCCTCAGGCGTTCCTTTAAAATTCTATTCCTTTTCTTGCTGCAATTCCTTGATTAAAAGGATGTTTAACTGCTTTGATTTCAGATATGTAATCTGCTCTTTCTTTAACCCCTTCTGGAAGTCTTCTCCCCGTAAGTATGACTTCTATTTCTTGCGGCTTACGGTCTAACAGATCACATATTTCCTTTTCGCTGATTATATTATTTTCTATCGTTGCTAATACCTCATCTAATATGAGTATGTCACATTCTCTTGTATCCAGGACTTTCTTAGCAAAATTAATGCCATTTATAATTTCCGTTTTTAATTCTTTCTTTTCTTCTTCATTGAGATTCCAGAAAAAATCCCGGGGCTTTTCAAAACGAAATACCTTAAAATCTGGTTCCAACTTTTTTAATGTTTCAAGTTCTCCAGTCGAAGAAGATTTTAAGAACTGTATCATAATCACTTTTAAGCCTTGTCCAATAGCCCTTATTCCTTGTCCAATGGCTGCCGTTGTTTTACCTTTTCCTTCGCCGTAATAAACTTGAATCAATCCTAAATTCATCGTTTTCACCTCACCTTCCCATTATAGTATTATGTTCCTACGATTTCAATTATAATTTCATATCTTTGTCCATAACAAAGAAAAACATCTTTTTATAATCAGAATAAAAAGATGTCTTTCATGTTCCTGTCATTATGAATTGCTTAAATCATTGATAATTTCATCTTGCTTATTATTATCTTGATCTATTTCCATTTTTGAAATGGAAACCTCATAAGCAACCTTAGAAATCACTTCTCCACTCTCCAGCTTCTTTTGGTAACTTCGACTCTGAATTCTTCCCCATACTTTTAAATGATCCCCTACTTTCAAATACTGTGCGTATTTTGCATTTCTTCCCCAGGCAATGCAGGGAATATAATCGGACTTATGATAGGATCGATTAACAGCAAGCAACATATCTGTTATTTCCCTTCCAAAAGGGGTTGTTCTGTAAATGGGATCTTTGCAGATGAAACCATCCAGGAATATTTGATTGACATATTTTATTTCATCCTGATTTTCCAAAAATTTGATATCAAGTGTAAAAATCGTAAGAATCAATCGGTTTTTACCTTGATCATATTGATTGTACGAACGAAACTGTCCCTGGATTTCAACGACCTCATTTAACAATTCTTTCTTATCCGCCAGAAGACGTTCCGAAATCGTTACAGGAAGTGTATCTGAAATCTCACTTAAGCGAGGTATCTCTACTAAAAAAGTATAAAACCCCTCTCCATAAACTCGATGGCTAAATTTGATATCTTCAACCACTTTCCCTACAATCGTTACCTGGTTGTTTTGCACAAGATGCTCAGTCACTACTCTCACCTCTCCCTTATTATCCTTATGTTCTTTAATTGCTTTTTCTATCATTATCATCTTTATTCCCTATTTTCTCTTTTTAGAAGTATTTTTTTATAAGTATTTTATTCGGAATCGCAACATCATTAATCAATGCAGCAGTAATAGCTGCCAACGCACTATAAACTTCCTGATCGTTTTTGAGAGGTAATGTAACAGAAAACTCCTGGGGTTCCAATTCTCTGCCGCTGAAAGTTGTTATCGTCCTTTGCACACAACATTGAACCCGTCTGCTAAACTCGTCCTCCTGTATACTGGAAGCCGTTATACTTGCTTTGGGATTAAAGCCATAAGTAATCAAATGAGTTTTATTACCCTTTAATAATTTAAATACACTTCTGTCATCTACATTGACTATACTTACAGCATCTTTAGCCAGTGTAAAAAAAAGTTTTCTCTCTTCAGAATACAAGGCATTGTAGTTATAATCTTCCTCAGTTCTTCCCATGGTGTAGATCAGAACATCAAAATCAACATTGGAAAACCAGTTGTTAACAAGCCCTTCTTCGGTAATTTTAACAATAAGCATTTCTATATTACTTTTACTTAATGCGTGAATATACTCTTGAAAAGTAATTTCTTTATTATGAAGCCAAGTACTTAAGTTCTCTTTAAGTACACTGACTTTCATTCCCGAACTTTTACACAATTGAGCCAAAAGATTAACAGCAGCCGTTTTTCCATGGTTTCCAAGTATGCCTACTTTCACCATATAAAAGCTCCTTTTTTGTCAAAATTCGATACTACTAGTTTTCGTATTATGACTTATAGTTATGTATATATTTCGTCAAAATCTGTCTTGAATTTCTGACTATATATGAATCAATTGGTAAAGTGGATAGAACCAAAAAAGCAACTATTTAAATGAAATATCGAACTAGATATTGCATATTTTTAAAATAATGATACAATATATAGTACACTATATCCAAATTGTGGAGGAAGCAATAATGAATCTTAGTAATTTACTTTTTCGCCATTACACAAAAGAATTAGAAAACTCATCTAAAACAGTTTATGATTTATTTCAATGGAAAACCGTTGATATAAGAATCATGGACTATAATACAGGAAAAGTCATAACCAATATGGAAAATGTCGAATTTCCTGAGCACTATTCGCAATCTGCCTGCGATATTATTGCGAGTAAATATTTTAGAAAAAAAGGAGTCCCTAACGACAGAGGATATGAATACTCCTTAAAACAAGTAGTACATAGAATGGTATCCTTCTGGGTAGAAGCAGCTCTTAACGAAGGTTTATTCGATGAAAGCAAAAAAAGTATTGTCTACGATGAATTGGCATTTATGATGCTGAATCAGATGTGGGCACCCAACAGTCCTCAGTGGTTCAATACAGGATTAAAAATGTCATATGGCATCGATGGACCTCCTCAAGGACACTATTATTATGATGAACATTTAAAAGATGTGGTGTTAGCAAAGGATGCTTATACAAGAACTCAAGGATCCGCCTGTTTTATCGTAAGTGTCGAAGACTCATTGCTGGGAGATAAATCTCTGACAGATCAACTGGTCACTGAAACTCGCCTGTTTAAATACGGTTCTGGAGTTGGAAGCAACTGGTCTTCTATCAGGGCAAAAGGAGAACCCCTGTCAGGAGGAGGAAAATCCTCAGGACTTTTAAGCTTCTTAAAAGTATTCGACCGTAATGCTGGTGCCATCAAATCCGGTGGAACCACCAGAAGAGCTGCAAAAATGAATGTATTAGACATCGACCACCCTGAAATTGAAAATTTTATAACCTGGAAAGCAAAAGAAGAAGATAAAGTGGTTGCCCTGGGCAAAATGGGATACTCTACTCACTTTGACGGGGAAGCTTATGAAACCGTATCCGGTCAAAACGCAAACAATTCTGTGCGTATAACGGATCAATTTATGAATTTATTAAGCGATAAAGATGCTACATGGACTTTGAAAGGAAGAATTGATTCCAGTATCAATTGCGAAGTGCCTGTTGCAAAACTTTGGAATGACATTGCTTACTCTGCGTGGCGATGCGGGGATCCTGGCGTTCAATTCGATGATACCATAAATGCCTGGCATACATGTCCTGCCGGAGAAGATGGAAAACTGAATGCAAAGCATAACAGAATCAATGCAAGCAATCCCTGTTCAGAATATATGTTTTTAGATGATACGGCATGTAATCTTGCAAGCATTAATATTGTAAAATACTATGATGCTGAAAACGATGTTTTTGATGTCGAAGGATACCTGCACACCATCAAAATGGTGCAAATTGTGCTGGAAGCAACCATCCACTGGGGACAATTCCCCACAAAGGATATTGCAAGAAAATCCTATCACTTCAGAACAACAGGCTTAGGTTTGACCAATCTCGGTGCACTCTTTATGTTAATGGCAAAACCTTACGATTCTGAAGAATCAAGAAATATCGCTGCTTCATTAATGAGTATATTGACAGGTTATTCCTATTATATTTCTTCTTTATTTGCCAAAGAAGTCGGGCCCTTTACTTATTTTGATATCAATAAAGAATCCATGCTTAGGGTAATTGGCAATCATGCGAAAGCTGCCAACTATGATGAATGTGAAAAAGATTTCGAAGGCCTGAATTATAAGCCGATCGTAATAGACCATCAGCTTCTTGTTAAAGAAGGTTACAGAAATATATCGGACTGCCTAAAAGTGGTCTGGGAAAAAACATTAGAGAGCGGAAAAACCAATGGTTTCAGAAATGCACAAGTTTCTGTACTTGCTCCAACCGGGACCATTGCCTTTGCCATGGACTGTGCAACAACTTCCGCTGAACCCTTCTTCAGCCATGTTGCCTATAAAAAGCTTGTTGGGGGCGGAAGTATGGAAATTATTAATCCAATCATCCCCATAACCCTGAAAAAACTAGGATACACCAAAGAGCAAATTGACGACATTGTAAATTATGTCTTAAGAAAAGAAAGCAAAAATGGTTTTGACATTATCGTTGATGGTAAAATTGAAGGGGCACCACACCTTAAAGAAGAACATTATCCTATATTTGACACGGCAAACCGCTGTGGTACAGGTAAGAGGTATATATCTCCTGAAGGCCATGTGAAAATGATGGGAGCATTAACACCTCATATTTCAGGTGCCATAAGTAAAACAGTTAATTTACCCAATGATGCCACTGTAGAAGATATTAAAAATATTTATCTCTTATCATGGAAGCTAGGTGTTAAGGCTATTGCGCTTTACAGAGACGGCTGCAAAGCTTCACAGCCCCTTAACACAACGATTGATCAGGAGAAAGAAACAAAGATAGAAGATTTAACCTATCAAGAACTGCTGGAGTATGCAAAGAAAAAGCAATTTGAATATAAACCAGTCAGAATCAAACCAAGCGGCATTCGTAAAGCCCATGTTCACGAAGCTGAAATAGGTGGTCTTAAACTATACATTACAACTTCTTTTTATGAAGATGGAAGACTTGGAGAAATATATGTGGCTGCCGGACGTCAGGGATCTCTTGTTAAAGGTTTGCTTGACAGTTTATCCACCACGATTTCAGAAATGCTTCAATACGGTGTTCCTGCTCAGGATATCGCAAAAATGTATCGTGGTCAGAAATATGAGCCCAGCGGTTTTATAGCACGTCATCCTTATATCAAAAGTGCAGATTCAATTTCAGATTTAATCAGTAAAATTATTGAAATCGAATTAGGAGATTATTCTCATTGTCAGGTAAAGCCTGATGAAACTGATACAATATTGAATACCAAAATTGAACCAGTTACTCCTTCTCCAGGCAATTCAAGCAATAACCCTGAAATCATCTACGGAGAAGTTTGTGCCAACTGCAAAAGCACTAAATTAGTAAGAAACGGCACCTGTAAAGTATGTATGGACTGCGGCACTACAACAGGATGTAGTTAAGAAATCATACTAAAAAGGATTACCAATAGATGGTAATCCTTTTTTTACTGTACATAAGGATATTCGAAATCTATAGGGTCTTCAAAAGGATCTTGAAGGTCTGCATCCAGGGTACTGTCTTTAGTGGTATCCACATAGCTGGGAGGTACTTTTCCGCTCAGAACTTTATCCAATAAAATAACTTTTCTTGTTACTCTTATCTGTTCCGACGCCAGGGGGACAACTACCTGAACCCTTGTATCCACATTAAGCCATACAGTATGATTGATTTGGTTAATTCCCGTTGAACGAAATTCCTTATCATAATTAATCGTGGCATCACCGGCTGGAAGTACTTTAATGTTTAATTTAGGCCCAATATTGGCAAAAATCTTACTGTCAGTTAAACTGCCTAAGGGAATCGCCAGAGAAGTTTCTGAAAGACTTTCAAGTTCTTTCGATATTCCTACTACTATATCCGCACATAATTCATTGATCTTCGGTGAATTAATTGTCCATGAGACTATGTTGCCATTTTCATCATAATCGTATATAACCAAGTCTTGCACAGTGATATTATTATCTTTAAAGGCGTTATTGACTGCTCGACTGATTGCATCCGTAGCTATTGCATTGGCTTTGATATGTGCCATCGTCATAACTGTAGGCATAATTTGCCGATCTAATCTTATATATATAAAAGCAAACAATGTACATATAATCAAAATGAAGATCAATATTTTCAATTTTAAAAGTGCTTTCTTTCTATATTTTTTTGGCTTTTTACCCCTTAGGCTTTTTCTCATCGGATCCCCCCTTATATATAATTTATGCGACATTTTGTAAAAGGTGCATAAAATAAATACTATAATTTCTCTTTTGTATCTATGGGTAATCTGCTATAATAGTTAAGAATAATTTTGCTCCATTCATACCCATGATACAGACAGACATAAATGTTTACTGTATCTCAATAAGGAGGCTTACATATGAACTTTTCAAAAGAATCCAATGATAAAAAGAAAAGTGCCATTAATTCTAAGAATAAAAAAGTCAAAAAACGTCTTAGCATTATTATATTTCGCATCATCTTTGTTATCATGATCTTTGGGGCATTCGCTGCTGTTGGAGGAGGACTGGGTGTATTTCTTGGAATTGTTAATACAGCTCCAGACATAAAAGATATTAAACTGTCCCCCAAAGAATATACTTCTATCATTTATGATCTGAACGGAAATGAAATCGATCGTCTGCATGGTGACGAAAACAGGGTTTATGCAGAACTGGACCAAATACCTAAGCATTTGCAGCAAGCATTTATTGCCATAGAAGACGAACGATTCTATTCCCACAACGGAATAGATCTTAAAGGTATTTTAAGAGCAGTAGTCGTAAATATCAAAGAACATTCTTTCAGCGAAGGTGCCAGTACCATTACCCAGCAGCTCATTAAAAACAGAGTGCTCACCACAGAGAAAAAAATCGAAAGAAAACTGCAGGAGCAATATTTGGCTATTCAGCTTGAAAAAATCTATGATAAAGACCAAATACTGGAATGGTATCTCAATGAAATTGGATTAGGCCATGGACTAAACGGTGTACAGGCAGCAGCCAACAGATATTTCAACAAAGATGTATCTGAATTAACCTTAGCAGAAAGTGCGGTTATTGCAGCGATTACACAAAATCCTTCCCGATACAGTCCAATCAACCATCCGGAGAACAATCGTGAAAGACAGAAAATAGTCTTGCTGAAAATGCTTGAACAGAGATATATTACCCAAAGTGAGTATGACGAAGCAATTAATGAAGATGTATATTCAAAAGTTCAAGAAACCAGTCAGCAATATGTAGAAGATTCCAAACACTCATATTATGTTGACCAAATTATCGAAAGTGTTATTAATGATTTACAGATTAAGAAGGGTTATACAGCAACAGAAGCCACCAATATGCTTTACAGCGGTGGATTAAGCATCTATACGCCATTTAACCAGGAAATGCAAAGGATCGTGGATAAATATTATGCAATGGATGAATTCTACCCTCCTAAATCTTACGAATTAAAAGTTGTATATAATGTATCCATAGAAAGACCCGATGGCACTCAAAAGCACCTGGCTGGAGAAGGTATCATAGCCAGTGAAGATGAAATTGAAGATTTTAAAGCACAAAAAATAGAAGACTGGGGAATAACTGAAAGAGATAAAATCATAAAAGAACAGGTCTATACCATCCCTCAGCCTCAATCTGCAATGGTGATCATGGACTATCATAACGGGCATGTATTAGCTATCGCAGGAGGAAGAGGCGAAAAAATCGGTAATCTGATGTTTAATCGTGCAACCCATGCAAAACGTCAACCCGGTTCAGCCTTTAAAGTATTGGCAGCTTACGCTCCTGCCCTTGATACAGGAAAAGTAACTCCAGGCACTGTAATCGATGATGTACCTTTACAAGTAAAGGATGGTTCATCCAAAAAGTATATTAATAACTGGACGGGAAGATATGAAGGTCTCAGCACAGTAAGAGAAGGTATCTATAATTCTATGAACGTTTTAGCTGTTAAAACCTTAATAGACACTGGCATAGATACCAGTTTCGATTACCTTCAGCATTTTGGATTTACAACTCTTATAGATCATGAAGAGCGAAATGGCAGAGTATTTACGGATAAAAACCCTGTACTTGCTCTTGGAGGTATTACCGATGGCGTTACGCCTCTGGAACTTACAGCAGCTTATGCTACCATTGCAAACAACGGGGTATATAATGAACCCGTATTTTATACTAAAATATTAGACCATGACGGAAATCTTCTAATAGACAATACACCACAGCAACGCAGAGTATTAAAAGAAACTACAGCTTTCCTTCTTACCGACATGATGAAAGATGTAATTACCAGAGGAACTGGTACTCTTGCCCGTTTTAAAAACATCAATATGCCTATTGCCGGAAAAACAGGTACTACTTCCGATGATAAAGACCTTGTCTTTGTAGGATATACACCTTATTATGCAGCCGGAATCTGGTTAGGACATGATACTCCGAAAAAAATGCGTTATGATAAGAGCTATCATAATTTGCTCTGGTCTGCAATAATGGAAGAAATCCATAAAGAACTTCCTATAAAGAAATTTGAAGTACCAAGCGGAATCGTACAAGCGAGAATATGTACCGAATCAGGCAAACTGGCTACCTCTACCTGTGAACATGATCCAAGGGGATCTACTGCAAAATATGAGTATTTTGAACAAGGTACCCAGCCTAAAGAATACTGTGATGTTCATAAAGTAGAAAAAGTATGTACTGTATCCGGATTACTTGCCAATGAATACTGTCCGGAAGAAACCGTTAAAGAAAAAGTATTTATTGTAAGACCAGTGCCTTACGTTCCAGCAAGCTCGAACGGTCCATATCCAGCAGATGCTCAATATGAACTTCCTGTTTCTAAAGAAAAGTCATCTTGTAATGTTCACGGACCAAATTCAAGTTCAAATACTGATCCAAATAATTCTGATGGATTTACAATCCCGGAAGCAGATAACAATGGCGTTATAACTCTTCCTGGAAACGGCGGAAACACTGGTAACACCGGAAATTCCGGAAACAGCGGAAACACTGGCTCTCCAACTCCAGGTACACCGCCTGATACAACCACACCGGATTCCAGCATTACTGATACTCCAAGCAGCATGGATGATTTTTATGTTCCGTTGCCTTAAAAAATAACCCTCATTCTCTGCGAATGAGGGTTATTCTTTTGCTTTTGGATTAAAAATAAGTGCTGATAAATAGGCAAACACAATTGCTGCGGTAATTCCAGCAGCAGTTGCCTTTAATCCTCCTGTAAATGCACCTCTTAAACCTACCTTCTCTACCTCTTCGATTGCACCTTTTGCCAGGGCATATCCAAACCCGGGCAAAGGAACTGTTGCGCCTGCTCCAGCGAATTTTACTATAGGTTCATAAAGCCCAATACCATGCAGAGCTGCTCCTAAAGTAACAAACAGTACTAAAATTCTGCCGGACATTAATTTTGTCTTATCTATTAATAATTGTCCTATGACACATATAATTCCACCTACAATAAATGCTTTTATATAATCCATACAACTCCTCCTATGCCCATTTATTATCTATAACAACTGCATGAGCGATACCTGGAATCGATTCACCCTGCTGTGTACTTCCTGGACTCATTAATGCACCAGTTGGAATAAATAAAATGCGATTCCATTTATTATTTTGCATTTCTTTATACAAATATCCTGCGAATGTTACAGCAGAACATCCACAGCCGCTTCCTCCGGCATGAGTATCCTGAGTCACAGGATCAAATATTTCTATTCCACAGTCGGAGAAAACTTTTTCGATATCATAATTACTTCTTCTGACCAATTCAAGAGTTAATTCTTTTCCAATTGAACCCAAATCGCCTGTAATGATCAAATCATAATCCTCTGGGCTTCGACCAGTATCCTGAAAATGAGTGATGATCGTATCTGCGGCTGCCGGAGCCATGGCAGCTCCCATATTATTGGGGTCTTTGATGCCCAAATCCACAATCTTACCTGTTGTAACATGGGTAATATATGGACCAGTACCATTCTTTGCAAGTACTACTGCTCCACTTCCTGTTACAGTCCATGAAGCTGTAAGAGGCCTTTGAGTACCTAATTCCAGCGGAAATCTAAATTGCTTTTCAGAACCACAGAAATGACTGGATGCTTCTGCTACAACATAATCTGCGAAACCTCCATCAATCACCATAGCTCCTAATGACATGGATTCTGACATCGTTGAACAAGCTCCAAAAAGCCCAAAAAACGGAATATTCAAACCTCTGATTCCAAAAGTACTGGCTGTGAGCTGATTGAGTAAATCTCCTGCGAATATATAATTGATATCTTCCGGAGTTAAATGAGCTTTTTCGATTACTCTCTCAATTGTTTTCCTTACAATTTTACTTTCAGCCTTTTCCCAGCTGTCTTCACCCCATAATGGGTCATGAAGTACTACATCAAAATAACTAGCCAAAGGGCCTTTCCCTTCTTTAGGTCCTACTGTTGATGCTGTTGCAATAATACTGGGAGGCGAATCGAATTTAATGGTTTGTTTTCCCATGCGCTTTGACATAATGATTCCACCTTCCTATATAAAATAATGTATAATACCGACAATCACCGATGCAATCACACCATATACAATAACGGGGCCTGCAATGGTAAACATTCTTGCACCCACTCCAAATACATATCCTTCCTTTTTAAATTCAATAGCAGGAGATACCATGGAGTTGGCAAAGCCGGTAATAGGTACAATGGACCCCGCTCCGGCATATTTCCCTATAGAATCATAAATATCCAAGCCTGTTAAAAGAATTCCTAAAAACACCAGAGTGATCGTTGTAAGCATGGATGCCTCATCCTGGTTATATCCAAAACTTTTAATAATATTTGTAATAAGTTCTCCAATAGTGCAAATGAGTCCTCCAACCCAGAATGCTCTGGCACAATCCCGGACTGTATTGGATTTGGGAGAGACTTTCTCTACCAGTTGCTCATATTCTTTTTTCATGTCTTGCATTTGATCCATATATCTTCCTCGCTTTCAGATCATTATTTGTATTGAATAAAACCTGGAATAATCCAATATATCAAAGATCCAACTGCCTTTCCTACAGCAACGCTAATCAAAAAGAAGCCAATTCCTTTTTTAATGATTACTCTTCTGGCTATAATCGGTATAACATCCAGGATTTCAGCTAATGATACAGCCAAGCATCCTACAAAAATACCAAAAGAAAATCCTATGATACTTGATCCAATGTTTCCGATGGGAATTCGTATATCCCAAATCATTGTAAGGCTTCCTAAAATACCGCCTAAAATGATAACATTCTCATATAAAATTACGTATTTATTGGTTTTCGTTTTTTGCATGAGTCTTGGAATAATACCTATAATCGCTATAAAAGCAAATACTCCACCGGCTATAACTACCCCACCGCTAAATCCAACCAAAACAGACAATAATCTACCCCAAAACATTATTTATTTCTCCTTTTCTCTTCGATAATGCTGTCAATAATGCAATCTTCTACACTGTCTTCATACGTATCCATTTCTACTTCAATAGGTGTGGGGTCATCAGTTATTTTCTTAGAAGAAAAATGGTTAAAAAAAACGATAATGCCTACAGCAATACCGATGGAATAAGGTACTTGTATCCAATAAGGTTGATCCGTTTGAATTCCTGTAAACATTTTATACAGTTGCCTCAATACATCGGGAAGCGCTGCGTCTGTATGAAATGTCATTATTGCAATGCCCCCACCGGCAAATAAAATGCAACACACACTAAGTACTTTTAAAAAGGTTAGAATACCATTTTCTTTATTTTCATTGGGAGAATATTCTATAATACTATGTGTTTCTCCGACATTGTCCACATCAATATCTGGATACTCTTTATGGATGGCTTTTATGATGTCTATAATAGAAATTACATAATTTTTCTTCTTGTTTTCCTGTATTTTCAACACCTGAATCTTTTCAAGTGAATTTTCGATTGAAACGGGAGCAGCGATCTCAGCAATATCTTTAATGGTAATATTCCTTTTATTATAGATGGTTGTTTTTTTATACGGCTTTATATAAACTGTCATAGGGCAAGCCTCCATAATCGCTTTGAATGCTCTTTACATATACTCCCTTTGAAGGAACAGGCTGATTTGAAAAGGACATATAGATCCATGCTGCCAGTGCTCCTACCATTAAAACCAGCAAAAGGATTATTATGCCTCCCCAAGTTTTTCTCTTAACCATTTTCTCACCTTCCTTCTATAATTCATTCTTTATTTTTTGATATTTTTTGAAAACATATTCTAGCAAGAGATACCATTAAATTTAATCAAGTTAATCAATTTATCCATAAATTTCAAAATCCTTTTCATCATGTAAAATCAATTCAGGGATAAAATAAATTATATTAATGGATTAAGGAGAAGTAATATGAATGCAAATCCTAAAAATACCCGAGTTGTAATAGGAATGTCCGGAGGTGTGGATTCATCCGTAGCCGCCCTGCTGTTAAAAAAACAGGGGTACGATGTCATCGGCATTTTTATGAAAAACTGGGATGAATCTGATGATTTGGGTTTTTGCACTTCGGCAGAAGATTATGAGGACGTGAGAAGAGTTTGCGACCAAATTCAAATCCCTTATTATACGGTTAATTTTGAAAAAGAATACTGGGACAGAGTATTTTCTTACTTTCTGGATGAATATAAAAAAGGAAGAACCCCCAATCCCGATGTATTGTGCAACAAAGAAATAAAGTTCAAAGCATTTCTTGAACATGCCTTAAAGCTGGGTGCAGATTATATTGCAACAGGACATTATGCAAGAGTTGACTTCTTTGATGGGGAATATCGGCTGCTAAGAGGTGCAGATCCTAATAAAGACCAGACTTATTTTCTAAATCAACTGAATCAATATCAACTTTCAAAAACCATGTTTCCAGTAGGCCATTTAACAAAGCCAGAGTTGAGGGAAATTGCTGAAGATGCCAAGTTAGCCACTGCCAAAAAGAAAGACAGCACGGGAATTTGTTTTATCGGAGAAAGGAACTTCAAAGAGTTTTTAAGCAATTTTTTACCTGCAAAGCCAGGAGATATTTATTCTTTAGACGGTAAGCTAGTGGGAAAACACGACGGATTGATGTATTACACCCTGGGACAAAGAAAAGGCTTAGGGATCGGAGGTTCGGGCAGTGGTGAACCTTGGTTTGTGGTGGATAAAGATTTGGAAAAAAATATTTTATACGTTGTGCAGGGAGAAAGCCATCCCAGTCTTTATTCTTACGGTTTGATTGCTACAGATGTCAATTGGATCAGCCAAAAGGAAATGCCCTCTAAATTTATTTGCACAGCAAAGTTCAGATATCGTCAGCCGGATCAGAATGTGACAGTTGAACGGCTCAACGCTAATACCTGTAAAGTCATCTTTCATAATCCCCAAAAGGCCATTACGCCTGGGCAAGCAGTCGTATTTTATCAGGACATGGTATGCCTGGGAGGCGGAACAATCAATGAAGTCATAAAAGAAAGAAATGCCCTCTAACCGAACATTTCTTTCATCGACTTCAGTATTTTCTTTTCAATCCTTGAAACTTGCACCTGGGAAATGCCTATAACATCTGCAATCTCAGTCTGAGTTTTATCATTGAAATACCTCATGGTGATAATCTGCTTTTCTTTTGGATTTAATTTTTCGATCACTTGTTCCAAGGCAATCTTATCAATCATATTGCTTTCATAATTACTGTCCAAATCCAGTTTGTCTATTAATCTGATGGGATTGCCGTCCCCTTCATAAATTACCGATTGAAGAGACTCAACATCGCTATTAGCTTCCAGTGCCATAACCAGTTCTTCAACTTCTATACCCATTTCATCCGCCAATTCCTGAATCGTAGGTTCTCTCTCATTTTTCTTCGCCAAGGTCTCTTTTAACGCTTTGGCTTTTTGCCCTAATTCTTTAAGGGACCTGCTTACTTTAATCATTCCGTCGTCCCTCATAAATCTCTTGATTTCGCCCAAAATCATAGGAACGGCATAGGTTGAAAATTTAACATCATAATTCAGATCAAATTTATCTATACTTTTAATCAATCCAATGCTTCCTATTTGAAATAAATCCTCTATATCATAGCCTCTATTCTTAAAACGTTTGACAATACTCCATACCAATCCTACATTTTCTTCCACAAGTAAATCTCTGGCAGCTGTATCTCCTGCTTGCGCACTCCTGATTAATTCCAATGTTCTATCCATCTGCCCACCTCTTTTGGCTATTCCAAGCTACGCAGTTTTTTTCTCATTCGAACGATTGTTCCTTTGTCTTTTTCAGATTCTACTTCTACTTCATCCATAAATGTTTCCATCATCGTAAATCCCATACCTGAACGTTCCAACTCCGGCTTGGAAGTGTATAATGGCTCTCTTGCCTGCTCAATATCTTCAATGCCTACCCCCTCGTCCACAACGGTGATTTCAACGACATTGTCAGAAATATCACAGCTTACAGTAATAATACCTTCCTGGTTTTCATATCCGTGAATAACTGCATTGGTAACAGCCTCTGAAACTGCAGTTTTAATATCTGATATTTCTTCCAGTGTAGGATCCAGCTGAGATACAAAAGCTGCTACTGCAACCCGTGCAAAGGCTTCATTTTGTGATTTGCTAACAAATGATACTTTCATTGAATTTTGATATTGCATGATTATTCCCCCTATTGCAGACTTGCTACTGCTTCATCTAAACTTTGGTAATGATTAATGATTTTATACAAACCTGACAGTTGGAAAATTCTATCAATCTGTGGCTGTACGTTAAAAATACCTACTTGACCTCCCCGTTCTTTGACATTCTTATACCTTCCCATTATGACACCTATTCCGGAGCTATCCATAAATTGAATATCAGAAAAATCAAATATAATATTTTTCGCATTCTGCCTTTGATATTCCCTGTCTAATTTTTCTCTTATATCTTCAGAAGTATGGTGATCGATTTCTCCTGAAATCCTTACTATAAGGCTTCCTTTCTTCATTGAATACTTAATATCCATTGCTTTTCCCCTTTCCTTAGTATTTTCATTGCGTAAAAGTAAGCATAATCATAGGACTTATGAATATATTCTCCATAAATTGGATTTTTCCTTTAAAAACAAAAAAATAATACCAAATTTTATTGGTATTATCTAATTATTGTAAATTATTTAGCCTTCTTCTTGAGCTATTTGCTCCATCCGTTCCTTTATACTGATCGATGGCTTGTTGATAGCATTCTTTTGCTTTCTCTATATTATTTTCTGCTTCGTAAATTCTTCCCAGATAATATAAGACATTATCTGAATAATATTGATCCTTAACATAAAGATAAGATTTTTCGAAATTAAGCTTGGCGTTATCATAATCTCCTTTTGAGTAACTGTTTAATCCAGTGTTATAATGATATCTTCCAGCTTCTTTGAACACCTTACCGGCTAATTGATCATAAACAGTCTTATTTTCTTCTGAAATAACATCTAAATCAATGGACATAAGCAAAGAAGCTGCTTCAGCAAAATTACTGCTGTTATATAGTGTCTCTGCCTGGCTTATTTTCTGAGCTTCTTCTATGGCATTCTGCTTTTTCTGAAGTTCATCATTGGTTTCTTGCATTGTTGCAAGCTGTTCTTCTAAACTGCTAATGGTTTCCTGACTTTCTCTGGTGATTTTTGTGATTTCTTCTTCCAGTCTTTGATTTTCAGCATTCAAATCAGCAATTTGCCTGTTAAGGGCATTGGTTTTATCCGGTATGACTAAAATGAATAAAAGCGCAGCTGTACAAATCGCTCCTACAATAAATCCTGCGATCTGCCCCAAAGGAGAAAAATAAGTTTGGTGCGTGCGTTTCGTCTCATGTTTGCCTACCGTTTTGGATCTATCATTGGTCTGCGGTCTTACACTGGATTTCAGTTCTTTTTGATATCTTAATGCTTTTGGATTGCTAATATCAATTTCTAAGACCTTTTCTATGTACGAAAGGGCTTTGGCCTTATCTTTCTCTGCAATATAACATAAAGCCAATAAACAATAAGCTTCTACAAAATTAGGACTTTCCTGAATCGCTTTCTTAAGCTGGATAATGGCCAGATCTTCACTTCTTTGCCTGATATATTCTATAGCTTGGTTGTACATTCTGATGGAGTCGTTATACAAATCCAATTTCCTTGGATTGTTTTGAATTTGATTAATATAATCATTGGCGATATTGTCTTCTTTCTTAAAATGAGTACTGATGATCCATTCCGTCAATGCCTGACCAACTTGCCCCATTTCAAAATAAATCAATCCCAGCAAATTTCTTGCATCTATATTGGTCTTATCAAATTCAATGGCTTTGGTTAATGAATCGATTGCAGCGGTCAATTCTCTGTTATGGGCTTGTTCTAATCCCTTATTGTATAATCTGCTAGAAATATCTTTTATCTTTCTATATAAGGCAATGTCAAATTGGCATATTGGACATCGATTAGCTTGTTTGATTTCATTATTGCACGCTGGACAATTCACATCAATCTACTCCTTACTCTTTGGGCTTAGATTCGATATTTTTTGTAATCTGAGTTAATAAATCCAATATATCTTTTACCTCATTGGATTGAATGGCTTCCTCTATATGATCTATTTCCAAAATAGGTTTAAACTTACGTAATTCTTCTTTAAAATCAAGCATGATTTTCAACTCCTTTTCTTAATCATTTTTTTAATTTCTCCAATCAAATATAATGATCCGGCACAACATAGCACATCTTTCTCATTCGTTAATTTCAGCGCTAATTCGTAAGCCTGTGCTATATCAGCATTCTGATATATATACGAAGAATACTTCACAGCGGTTTTCTCTAATTCATCTATCGGAAGTTTTCTGGAACTGTTCGGTTCAGTCAGTACAACCTTTGAAGCATAAGGCAGCAATTGCTTTAACATAAGCTCATATGGTTTATCCTTAAGTACGCCAATAAGCAAAGTAATATTTTGATCATGGAAGTACTGTTCAAAAGCTTTAGCCAAAGCCAAGGCGCCTTCCTCATTATGGGCACCGTCGAGAAGAATCAGGGGATTTTTCCCTACGATCTCCAGACGTCCCGGCCAGTAACATTCCTCCAACCCGATTCTAACATTTTCTTCAGAAATTTCAATACCCTTGTTCCTTAATACTTCCACAGCCAAAAGCACTAAAGCTGTATTATATATTTGGTGCTCGCCAATCAGCGACACTTTCAGATCTTTATAAGAATAAAAATCAGTGTTGATCGAAAAAGTTATCCCCTCTATGCTATGTCTTACATTCTGGATATGCATATCAGAAACATAATATAATTGAGAATTCAAACTTTCGCAAACACTTTTAATAATATTATACACCTTATTATTTGGAAAAAACAATACAGTACTGCAATTTTTCTTAATAATTCCCGCTTTTTCGAATGCAATCGACTCAATACTATCTCCTAAGACATCCATATGATCCATACTGATAGAGGTTATAACCGATAACAGCGGATTTTCTATCACATTCGTGGCATCGTATCTTCCTCCCAGACCTACTTCTAATACTACAAAATCCACCGATTGCTCATCAAAATACAGCAAGGCCATAGCCGTCAGAAATTCAAATACTGTGGGATGTTCTTCATTGTTTTCCACACATTTCTGGCATGCTTTTATGATTTTCTCTCCTGCTGTAGCAAACTCCTCATCAGATATATCTTTATTATTGATTTTTATTCTTTCGTTATAGTTTTCCAAATGAGGGGATGTGTACATACCTACATCATACCCAGATTTTTCTAAAATATAACTGATCATCGTGGATACGGAACCTTTTCCATTGGTTCCGGCAACATGTATAACCTTAAGATTCTTTTCTGGATTTCCCAGTCTTCTTAATAGGTTTTGAACTCTGACAAGCCCCGGTCTTGAGCCAAAACGTTCTATAGAATTAATATAACTGATCACATCATTATATTCCAAAGTAGTACCTCCTCATAAATGCGCTTTCGCTTTTTTAAAAAATTAAGACCCCCCTAAAGGAGTCTTAGCAAATTATTTCTTAGACAGAGCTTTAAGTCTTTCTTCAACCTGTTCAAGCATTGTCTTATATTTAACTTGTTTTTCTTTTTCCTCTTCTATAACATTTTGAGGCGCTTTTTCCACAAACCCTTTATTGCTTAATTTCTTTTCTACTCTTTCAACTTCTTTGATCAGCTTTTCCTTTTCTTTTTGGAGACGTTCAATTTCTTTTGAAATATCTACCAATTCAGCGAAAGGAATATAAATAGTCGCTCCAGGAATGATCGTTGATACTGCATCTTCATCAACACCTGTCTTGTCTTTCTGTACCAATACTTCATTGCCATAAGCCAAAGATGCAAAGAATACCTTTCCTCTTTCAAAGATATCCAGAACTTTATCGTCTTCAGAAACAACGATGAGCTTTGCTTTCTTGGAAGGCGGAACATTCATTTCTGCTCTTAAGTTTCTAATATTTCTGATTGCCTGTTTCATTAATTCTATTTCATCTTCTTCAACGGAGAATTTCCATTCTTCTTTAAATTCAGGCCATGCAGAAAGCATGATGGTTTCTTCCTCGTTTTGGATATTTGTAAAGATTTCTTCAGTGATGAATGGCATATATGGATGAAGCAGCTTAAGTGCATTAATGAGTACTGTTTTTAAGGTCCAAAGGGCAGCTTTTCTGGTATTATCCTCTTTATTATACAGACGAGGTTTAACCATCTCAATATACCAGTCACAGAATTCTTCCCAGAAGAAATCATATAATTTAGAAACAGCAATTCCCAACTCATATTTATCCATGTTTTCTGTTACTTCTTTCGCTAAAGTATTTACTTTAGACAGAATCCATTTGTCTGCTGCAGTCAGGTCTTCAACTTTTACTTGAACTTCATCTTCACCTTCTAAATTCATTAATATGAACCTTGTTGCATTCCAGATTTTATTTCCGAAGTTTCTGCTTGCTTCAACCCTTTCATAGTAGAAACGCATATCATTTCCAGGAGCATTTCCAGTTACCAGGGTTAAACGAAGGGCATCCGCGCCGTATTTTTCTATAATTTCCAGAGGATCTACACCATTACCCAGGGATTTGCTCATCTTTCTTCCCTGAGAGTCTCTCACAAGTCCGTGGATCAGGACATCCTTAAATGGCACGTCTCCCATTTGCTCTAATCCTGAAAATACCATCCTTACAACCCAGAAGAAAATGATGTCATATCCAGTAACCAAAACATCTGTTGGATAAAAGTAATCCAATTCTTCAGTCTTGTCGGGCCATCCAAGAGTTGAGAAAGGCCAAAGTGCAGAGCTGAACCATGTATCCAGTGTATCTTCATCTTGTTTAAAAGAAGTACATCCGCATTTTGAACAAGCCTTAGGGGTTTCTTTCGCAACTTCTATATGTCCGCATTGATCACAGTAATATGCAGGAATTCTATGGCCCCACCATAACTGTCTTGAAATACACCAGTCTCTGATGTTTTCCAGCCAGTGAAGATATACTTTACCAAAACGTTCCGGAACAAATCTTAGTTTTCCATTTTTCAACACTTCGATTGCAGGTTTTGCCAGTTCCTCCATTTTCACAAACCACTGCATTTTAATCATAGGTTCAATAACTGTATTGCAACGATCATGAAGTCCTACATTATGCACATGATCTTCAATCTTAACCAGATATCCTTGTTCTTCTAAGTCTTTAACAATCAGCTTGCGGGCTTCATAACGGTCCAATCCTGCATATTTCCCAGCAGCTTCATTTAAAGTACCGTCATCATTCATAATATTAATTTGAGGAAGATTGTGTCTTAAACCTACTTCAAAGTCATTGGGATCATGGGCAGGTGTAATCTTTACAACCCCTGTTCCAAACTCTCTGTCTACATATTCATCGGCAACCACTGGAATTTCTCTGTTTACAAGAGGAAGAATTACAGTTTTTCCAATGAAGTCTTTGTATCTTTCATCTTCAGGATGGACCGCAACAGCGGTATCTCCCAACATGGTTTCAGGACGAGTAGTCGCAATCTGTATATAACCACTGCCATCTTTCATCGGATATCGAATATGCCAGAAATGTCCACCCTTTTCCACATGTTCTACTTCCGCATCAGAAATGGTGGTTTGGCATACTGGACACCAGTTAATAATTTTAACTCCTCTATAAATCCATCCCTTTTCATACAGGCGAACAAATACTTCCAGTACAGCTTTGGATAAACCTTCATCCATGGTAAAACGTTCTCTGTCCCAGTCACAGGAGCTTCCTAATTTCTGAAGCTGCTTTATGATGGTTCCCCCATATTGTTCCTTCCATGCCCATGCTCTTTTTAAGAATCCTTGTCTGCCCAGATCTTGTTTGGTTAAGCCTTCTTCGGCCATTTTTTGAACGATCTTTACCTCTGTTGCAATACTGGCATGGTCTGTTCCAGGCATCCAAAGGGTATTATATCCCTGCATTCTTTTCCAGCGAATCAGGATATCCTGAAGAGTATTATCCAGCGCATGTCCCATATGCAATTGTCCTGTAATATTTGGCGGTGGAATAACGATTGTAAATGGTTTTCTTGAACGGTCTACTTCTGCGTGAAAATATTTTTTCTCCAGCCATTTTTGATACAAACGATCTTCAACCTTTGAAGGATCATATACCTTTTCCATATTATAAACCTCCTAAAATATGAATTTGATTCAAAAAGTACAACAAGAAAAAGCTTCCTATACGAAACTCTCGCGCCGAGCGCGGTCGGCAAAACCAACAAAATACAGTATGCGCGAGTGTGCAATAAAAAAATCTCCTTCATCCTGTAAAGGACGAAAGAGATTCCGTGGTACCACCTTTGTTTCTTTGGCATTTTAGGATGCTCAAAGACACTTTGCGACCATAACGGGGTCAGCCGTTCGCATCTACTAAGGTTCAATGCGAAAACTCCGAAGCTACCTTCCACTGTACATTTCTCGAAAAACCTTTCAGCCAAGGGTTTTCCTCTCTGGGAGCTGTATCAGTGTACTCCTCTTCATCACAGTTTATTTCATTGTATGATTTATCAATCGGTTTGTTTCATTGTATAAAAATGTTGTTTTCTTGTCAAGGACTATTAAGCTTTTGCTTCCATATCTTCTAGATAGTTTTGGATGATTTTTTCTATGATTTTGTCCTCCGTTTGATCCCTTTCTTTCAGTTCATTCAGTTGATTCCATATGTCTTCCTGATAGGTATCCAAAAAATCCAGTTTGGATTCTAAGGCTTCTCTTTCTTGCTCAAGTTCTGCCAAAATCTTTCTGCGCTCTTCTACTGTACTCCACTGTTTAATATCATCAAAATACCTTACGTATATACCTCGATTCTCCAAAATACTGAGGACTTCATCCTCGATTTTCGACATCGTTGAATTGATGCTTCTGTATCTTTTCTCATGATGCTTGTTCTTTTTGTAAAGATCCCAGTTCCGTTCCAATTGCTCTAAGCTGTCCACATTAAACTTTTTATATTCATATTCTAAAAAATTGGTATAGTAGACATAGCGAATTTTCGCTTTATTAAGCAGTTTTACAGCTCTTGCCTGCATTCGCCCGTTTTTGACAAGTTCATATTCTACCTGTCTTCTAAAGATATATATCCATGTTCCCATTCCTATTGCCACGATTGCCGTAATAACTGCCGGGATCAAGATTCTGGTTTCTTTTGCAATAAGAACAGCAAAAATAAGCGCAACAATTCCAAGGGCAATCACTGTTCCTATGGACAATCTGTAAATAAGCACCTGGGCATTCTCAAGCTGCTCCCTGTTATAAATAAGGGCCTCTTTTTCTCCTTCTAAATAATCCACATCTCTTTTTACCCTTATTTGCTTTTCTTCTGCTTCTTTGATCTCATTTAATATTTTAGGAATTTCGTCTTCATATTTTTGAATAACACTCAGAATTCTATTTTTGCTAATGAGTCTTCCTTTAAGCGATTCTTTTTCATCTTCTATTGCCTTATAGTCAAAGAGTAACTTACGGATTTTTTTCATATCCTCAGCCGTAAGAAGCTTAAACTGTTCTAATTCCTTTTCTTGCTTCATCACTTCCTGAAGCTCTTTTAACAAATTAATTTTCTGATCGGCAATATCCATCAGCTCCGCACAGAGGCTGTTGGCTTTTTCAGCATCATCAGAGAACTCATCTTCTCTGTTGAACAAATCATATAACTCATTGGTTTCATCTTGCTTTTTGAAACGGGAAAATAAACCCAAAGTAATCGACTTTAAAAATCCTGCGAATCTATTATTCTGCTTTTTGGATGATTCTTTCATATTACCCCTCATTACTGTCATCTTTATTGATACCATTATATCATAACTACAATATATGAGCATAACAAAAAAACTCTATTCTATTCAGCAAAAGCATATAATAAAAAGGAATAATATGGAATATGCTTTGAGAATTGTCTTGATCCCTAAGTAATTCTTAATTCATTGCTAAGAAAACAGTGTATAGTATAAAACTTTTGGAGTGATGTTATGAGCCTTCAAAACTCGTATAATAACAATCAAAATATTGATTTCAGCAAACTTGCCCAGTTGAGCAATATAAAAAACGTGTCTAATTTTGAAAAACTCTTTACTTTACTTGCCACCACAGCATTTCAAAAATTAATAACTGCTAAAGCCATTAACGAAGAGCTCCTTCTGGCAGCAGAAGCAGCTCTTCTAAAAGCTCAGATTCCATTTGACGTCAGTTATTCGATCGGTTCCCAAAGATTGGCCCCTTCCGCCCAGTTGGTCGTATACATTACACCAATATGGAATATGACCTTTGTGTTCGAATTCGGGCCAGGAGACTCAACATATGGCGGGAAGTAATTTTGGAGATGAATATAAAGGCTATGATTCAAAAATATTAATATTTCATTCTTTACAACATATTTTGCATAAAATAAGTGGAGGTTTGCTCCACTTATTTTTGTCCAATTATTTAATATCCCAATTCTACAGTAGTCCGATTAAAACCCATAAAGTTTTCATGAGCATCTACTGTGCCATATCCGTTTCAATTCTACAGTAGTCCGATTAAAACAGACCCAATGCTTGTTGCAAAATCAATAAAAGGTATATTTCAATTCTACAGTAGTCCGATTAAAACAACCGGATGGCTCAAGAGAACCTAATCCGGAAAAACATTTCAATTCTACAGTAGTCCGATTAAAACAAGAGAACACCCGGCCTTAAAAGCATATAACACAAATTTCAATTCTACAGTAGTCCGATTAAAACAATGTTTGATCCTTCTATTATGTTTCCGTAGAAATAATTTCAATTCTACAGTAGTCCGATTAAAACTGTCTCTAAATCGCCATGCATTTCCGGTATCATCCAATTTCAATTCTACAGTAGTCCGATTAAAACAGCAGTAAAATCAACATTTTACTCTATTGATTAAAAAATTTTTATATTTATTTTACCAATTATCCCTCTCAAATGCAATAAAAAGTAGTCGACCGTCAGTGTCAACTTGTTCTCGGTTTTTAAAAAGCAGGTTAACCCTCTTTTTGGGATAACTCATATAATATAGCCACTATTCTTTATACTTCTCAG
>NZ_JAFBEP010000029.1 GCF_016908775.1 Defluviitalea raffinosedens
TGTAGAATCAAATTAGGGTGAAGAAAAATTAATATGAAATTCTAAGATATATTAAGCATTAGTGAGTTTTTGTCCAAAATAAGGGGGACAATACGGTATTTCAAATGTGGACAAACAGGCACCAGTGTTCCCCCCTGTTAATACCATATAATTTTGGGGTAGAGAATTAAAAACACAACAAATACAATCGCACATAACTAATAGATTAATTCATACTTCGGTAATTCCGATTCTACTATTCCAGTGCCCATTATGTAACATATTCTAAAACCATATGTTACATCAATAAGATTTGCTTCCTTTTCGTGTATTAACACTTTTTTAATTTTATCATCTCGGATAACACCCCAGTATATCCAATTGTGACCTTTATTATATGCACTAAAATGTAATTCAGCTGGCTCAAGTTCATTTGCTATTACTACTTCCGAGCTTATCTTAAGTATGTTGTAATTAAAAAGAGATTTTTTAATTATTGCACAGGACATATTACCATTTTCATTGACATAAAAAAGTACATACTTGTTATCCCCTATATCCTCTTGATAAAGAAATTCTGTTACATTTTCTGCTTTACTATTACTTTTTCTATTCTTTAAAAAATCATATGGGGATTGGTTAATGTTTTTTATAATTATAAATAAAACGCAAATAAGAACAGCTAGAATAGCAATTCCAAAAATCCTTTTTTTCTTCATACTATATCCTCATTTCTTTGAAATCTTATAATCATGTTATTAATATAAAAATACTTATTATTATCAAATCGGGATTAAACTCATATTCAGAAAAGGAACAAACGCTGCATATAGCTCTATTTTTCAAATTCAATCCACTTATCAGGATTATCCTTCCATCATAGGAAATCTTTTAATTAAATCATACCATAATATTTGAAATCTTAACAACAGTAATGCATATATCTACATAAATATTTAAAAACCGTTTGTGAAGATATCCTCATAAACGGTTTTTAAATTTATAATACTAATTCAAATTATTGTGGTAAACCAGTTAATAAACAAGAAATACTCCATTGTTTATCAGTATTTGAAAGGGAGAATCCCGTACCTACACCACCTGGGGAAGCCGAAATGCTGATTCCTCCGTTTACCTTCTGATAAGTATGTATATATTTCAGCACAACTTCAGCTGTATTTCCATTCCCTGTTAAGGATGCTTTAGAAAGTTCCATATTAATATCGACATTATCTACATAAATCATATATTTGCCTGCAACATCTCTAAACTCTTCAAATTCCCATACTCTCCCTGCATTCGCAATGGCCTCAGAAAGGTAAACTGTTTGTGAACCACCCAAATTCCAGGTTGCAGTACAGCTAGAGCTTGGAGATGTAAATCCTCCGGACCAGGCAACACCAATAAAATCCTCACCAACTGCCGGATTATTTTTTGAGTTGTATAAGAAATCAAAACCTGACCAGGACGCATTTCCTGTTACATTAGCTTTTACGCCATTGCCGACCCTTTGATATGAACCATTAAAAGTAATTGTTAAAGTCCCACGAGTGCTGCCCGCAGATGTCGCACGTACTGATCTTTGATTCTCCAGAGGCTCAAAATTCTTCACACCAATGGCCATTACCTCGTCTTTAGATAAAAGTCTACTGTCCGTAACAATTATTTCATTGCCTACTAATTGATATGTCTCTTCAACAAAAACTGTAGCTGTTACTCCTTGAAGACTTACTTCATTACTTTTTGAATTTATTCCATATCGAGTATTCCCACAAAGTAAATCATTTTTCCTACATTATTAGGATACTTTCCTACAATCGTGTTCTCTGTAAAATTGTGATACCATGGATAATATTATCATTTCTGCTTCACTATCTTTCTTCCATAAATAGTAAGTGACATTCTAATTATCTATCCTGTCTACTCAACCTCTATAAAAAATCTAATCTGTCAACTCAACCCCTATCACTTACATGGTAGTTGATATGTTTCCTCAAAGAATAAAAATAAGGGTTTTCTGACATTAATCTCTCGACCAAGTTCCCGAGAGATTAATTCAATGTCAGGAAACCCTTTATTTATCAGTATTTTTAATAATATTATTTATCCACCCTTGACATCAATACTACGCACTCGACATGTGTTTTGATAGAATAATGATAGTATTTCGCAAAAAAAGAGTTTTACCCCCTTTTACCCTCTCTCTATTTGAAGGTTTGTCTATTTTTTCTCAAATGGAACATACCTTATATGTTTTCATATGAGTATAGAATAATATTACTAACTTCATACTACAAATAAGTCAAGTGTTTTTTTTTAATAATTGTTTTTTTGTTTCCCTAATTACTTACATATTAAGTTGATGACATTGGACATAATAGCCTGCTCTTTATAACTTACAAAGAGGTTATATTCAAAAGTGTTTTGTAATTTCTTCGTATACATCATTTGAAACTTTATAATATCTATTTACCGTCTTAATCATACTAATATATCATATTCGTAATATTTTTTTGTTTCTAATCAGCAATAAGTAATAAATATAATAAGCTAGTTTTTTGTCTAATTACTGACATAAATCTAGTTAGTACTAGACACCAAAATGAATCATATATTTATTCTCTTGTTTTGCTTTTCTGATTAGTTTCAACAACTCCATAAGGCTATAATCTTGTTTAATTCTAGGATCATTAGAAACTATAGTTTCAAATATTGATAATGATTCCGGTGGTATTAATGTAACTCCATGTCGATCTAAAGATACATTAGGGGTATTCAAATCACCAAAATATGTTCTCATTTTGCTTAAATCTTCCCACCAATCATCAATATAAATATCATCATCAATTGTTACACAATTATATTTTTCTGGTTCATATTTGATATATTCCTTATCATTATCTATCTTGTCAATAATTCCAAATTCAATAGGAGTCAATCTATCACCTCCTTTTTAGTTTATTGTATTTATTAACTCTATATTATGAAAATATTAGAATTAATACTTTTTGCCAAAGCTTACTAAATCGCCAGATGGTACATCATTTACACATACTACATGCAGATAATATATTCCATATTCGTATCGATAACAATTTGCTGTTGCTCCAGGGACTGACCTTATTGGTTTTAAATTCTTTTTGATTACATCTTTTCTAACATTATCTGCCATTCTTACATATTGGCAAATATTTGAAGCTGATACTTCCTTACCATGTTTATTAAAATGATAATCTAAACAAGCACTTCTTGAACCCTTGCTTCCTGGTGACCAAAGATTTAATAAGTCTGATGGAATTTCTCGACTTCCAGTGGATACAACGCTAGATGCAAAAACATTTTCTCCATCTTTAGCTGACCATGTTATTTTTATATTTTCTTTACAAGTTAATAAAGGTACTCCTGTAATAGTATGAGTGCTAGTTCCTGGCATAACAATAGCTACATTAAAGTTTTTCTTCATGTTTCCAGTATCAATAGTGCCATATACTAAATCTACTGAATCTAGTCCCCAGTTGGTTATTTTTAGAATAATTGAATTTTCTGTTGCAACCCAATCTAACACCACTTTATTAGGTAGTATGTTTTTGGGGGTTATTAGGTCGCTTTTAGAAGATTGGGTTTTATTAATTTCAATTTCAGTATTATTATTTGCTTTACCCAAAATTTCATCCTCATATCCCTGTACATATCTAACTAACTCTTGTTTTTCTACATTACTCTCTGCATTTGCTACATCAATGGAATTAGCTCCAATTAATATAGTAAATATACTTAATATACTTATTAATTTAAATATGAATTTTTTCATATTGTTTCATCCTCCTTCTATTTTCTTTGTAAAGGTATGACATTTACCCCATCAAATAGTTCTATCAACTACATAAACAAGCTTGTCTACAAATATAATTCTACCCCCCACCGTTACAAATTTGTCAATAATTTCATTGTAAATATTTTCCGCCATAAAGTGACAAAAATTTATTTAATGTTCTAATATATTGCAAAAGAGCCTGTCAAAGTGACCATACATCACTCTAACTGGCTTATCTTAAATCCTCTATTCAATTGCAACCTCAATTTCGGTTCCATCAAGCAAGCTTACAATAATTTTCTCTCTTTCAAATGCCGTCATCTTCTGGGCAATGCTAAAGAATAAATCCATGTTTAATCCATCTATTGGCTTTGCATTTTTTTATATATCTATAAACTGCTTTGACTTATACCTTACTAGAGTATTTTCACTCTTAAGTCCTTCCTTCCACTTTTCCATAAAGTAATCCTTATCTTCAAGGATTACATTAAAAGTATTTATAATAGTGGTTATTTGAAACTGCTCCCTTATCTTTATTACCTGTATTATTGATGACTATATATTTCATTTTTTCTCCCTTTCTACTGGAGTAGTTATATCTAATAAATATTTTATTTATTAACATTTTCATCGTCCTTTCCTAACTGTTCTAAGATATCCTTTAATTTTTTTGGTACAGGTAGTCCAATCTTAGCCGAGTTTTCAATAAACTAATACCTTCATTGGAAATGTAGAAAAAAATAACGGCTGTGCGAACTGCACTACCGTTTTTAATAATATGAGTGTCTATGATATGACCGATTGCTATCATTGTAAAAAGAGTATCTTTTTAAAAATTCCTTTAAATCCTACATCACTTGATAACTTTTTCTGAAGGATTGCACCCATGATTCCAGTTACATAATCAATGATTATAAAGGTTATTAAAGCGTATAAGAATCCATCAACCCCTCCCATAAGCCCACTCCAACTATTGACAAAGAGCGCAAAATTCCCCCAACCCTATAGTCTGAGGGAACATAAAACACACATCCTATTTACTTAAAAACCTTCAAACCTTTTTAAATTAACCTATTTCTTTTCTATCAACACGACTGTCTCCACATGATGTACTTAGGCTATTTCTGATTTTGGAAAAAACCAATCAAGTCTCTGTGTTTATAGGCATTTACATCTATCTTCTTTACTGTAAAAGCTATTTCCAATTAGGCTATTTTTCTTTTATGTCCTGAAAATTTTGCAAACAGAACTGGTTATTGAGAATATAATTGAACAATAATAACTTCTGGTCTGTTATTAATCCTTATCGGTATTATGCTGTTTCCAATACCCCGACTGACAACCATGGTAGTATTTCCTTCATTATACTCACCTGCATCATATTTTGGAAAAAAACCTTGATTAGGTGCAATAACTCCCCCAATAAAAGGAATCCTAAATTGACCTCCATGGGCATGACCACTAAGTACTAAATCAATGTCGTGTGTAACATATACTTCATAGGCTTCTGGTCTGTGCGACAATAAAAGTTTAAAACCTTCTTCCAAACCTATATTATGAAGTTTAGCATCTAAAATACTTTCTTGAACATAAGTAGCCCGATCTGTAAAATCAGGATCATCCAAACCAACTAGTTGAATACTATCTTTGCCATTTGATAATGTAATCATCTCATCATGTAGTACAGTGACATCTGCATCGAGCAACTGTTCCTCCAGTTCATCGTATAAATCTCCAATCCATGCTTCATGATTTCCTGTCACATAATAACAGGGAGCAATTTTTGCAGCTTGTTGGATAAACTTAATTGCAATATCTATATCCGTATTGCTTGAATCTACTAAATCACCAGTAATAACAATTATATTGGGGTTTTCCTTTTTCAAAATATTTATTATTTTAGAATTGCCTTGGCCAAATTCTGAATTGTGCAAATCCGAAATCTGTGCAATCTTATATTCTTTAAATGTAACTGGCAAACGATTCGAAGTTATTTTGTAACGAGTGGTGCCAATTGTAAAGTTGCCATAAACTATTATAGTTCCAAAAACGACCAATAAAGTCAAAATCTTAATGAAATAACTTTTTCGGGTTTTCTTATTATGTTTTACTTTTTTCAATGCAACTCCCCCTCATAAAACCAAATTGATTATTTTACTTCTTAGAGCTATATTTACTACGCTTCCTTTGGTTACCTTCTTTACCTTGTACAACATTACTCCTGTTAACCTTTTCCGACTGTACTGCTTTAAATCTTTCTTTAGAAATAATAGGAGGGTGGTTATTTTCAGATACATAGTGTACCTCATGATCCCCTTTATCTAATAGCCTTACCACACCTATATATTTCTCATTACTTAGCATTACATCAATTGTTCTTTTGCTCCAGGTATATTTCCCTGTCGGTGTTTTGATTCCTCGATTTCCTAATTCTTTCATTATTCCTACAATGCTGCTCCCCTGCAAGTACAAATTAAATATCAATTTAACATTCTTGGCTTCTTCTTCATTTATAATTAATTCGCCATTAGTATCATTCTCGTAACCATAACATTTTCTATTATAAAGCTTTGAGGTTCCTTGGGCTGCTTTTTGTTTGATACCCCATTTTATATTATCACTTCTTGATTCATTTTCTGCCTGGGCTATAGATTCAATTATTGAAATCATTAAATCATTATCTGTATCTGCTGTATCTAGATTTTCTTGTTCAAATATAACTCTAATTCCAAGTAGTCTCAATTGGTGGAGGGCCTCCAATACTTCTACAGTATCTCTGCCAAATCTACTTATGTTTTTTGTAATAATGATTTCAAGGTTCCTAGATTTACAATCTTCTAGCATACGGTTAAATTCTTTTCTAGATGATCCTGTTTTGCTACTAGCAATATCTATATATACATCGACTAGTAACCATCTAGGTACTGAAGCCACCATTCTTGTTAAGGCTGATATTTGAGAAGTTAGGCTATTTAATTGATCCATACTATTTGAACTTACTCGGCTATAAATACCAACACGAGTCTCTCTTTGGGGAGGCCGTGCTGGTATAAATTGTACTTTTGGATTGTAAATCAATTCTATCACCTTCTTCTTAGCTAACTTCACTTTATATTTTACCATGACTACTCACCATTATAGATTGTTTTGCACATGTTAGGTAGCCTATTTTATAGGAATTTTTCATCTATCCTACATACTCGTCCTGTCAAAATCATCTAAGCAAACTACTCAACCTATAAAACTCGTCTTTTCTCGATATGTTCCCTAAACACTTGATATTACAAGCTTCTAGGCTATATAGTCGCTTTAAAATTCTAACCTAAAAGTCAATAAGTCCTGTAAGCCTTATACCATCAAGGCTTTAACTACATTTTAATTATCAACCCTTGACATCAATACCACCGTCTCCACGTGGCTTGAGTTGATGGAATTGATATCTGTGAGCCATTTTTGGAAGCATCTGTTCGTGGGAACATGTCAACTGCGTTGTTACTGTTTTTCAAGAAATCAACGTTTGCGGAAACATATCAATAATATACAATAGAGGTATAAATTAAATAGTTTGTTATTTGATATGATAAAACCGCTGATTCAGTTCTTTTCATCTAAAGGTACTGAAGCAAAAGCGCTCATAGCTCGTTTGAGTACAGGCGTTTCCTTATTCAAGGCTTTTTCTGCAAGGTATTTTGTTCCACCTTCTTGTGTATCAAGGCCTCCGTGAAGGCTTTTTCCTATTCAGCCATTCTCCTGTTGACACGCAATAATACGCTGTATCATTTCTTCCTGAATAATCTGTTCCTGATATAGCGTAGCTTCATCGGCTGTAAGGCTATGTAAAATTTCACTTTTTACACGATGCTTGATAGAGGGGTTTGCATTTTTAAGAAGAAAATCTATCATCTTTTGCTTTTTACTTTTTACTAAAAAACCTCCGACATAAAAAAGTGGTACACGGAAAAACTTTCCATGTGCTTTCAATTATATATTAACAGTTAATATTTTCAACTAAAATGATTCCCGCAATGATTGTTTATAACTAACAGGAATAAATTATACATCCATCCTGTATCCTCAACACTATGAAAAATGTCCGTTATCTACCTTAATTTATTTCTTCACTGCTTAACATTGTAGATATAATGTTATAGACATAAATAGATTCCTTAAAAATTCTGCAATTACATCACATACAGGTTCTATAAACCAGAGGTCGGAGTTTGGCAGGATTCTTAATGCGAATCTTGCTCTGCATTTTACCACAGGACAAATACATATCCAAAGCAAAATTTCGCTGCAGAGGCGAATTTTATTCATATATCCGGTTATTGAAAAACTCTCAAATGTAGTTAATATATAATTATAAAAGCTGTTAAATAAATCATTAGGAGGATTTATGAATAACTATATAAGTGAAAACATTAGGAATTTACGCCGTCAAAAAAATGTCACACAGGAAGAACTCGCTGAATATCTAAATATCTCATTTCAAACTATTAGCAAATGGGAAAGAGGTGAAAATCTACCTGATATCAACATGCTTGTAGCTTTGGCTAATTATTTTAATGTTTCAACGGATGAGCTTCTAGGGATGGATAAACATAAGAGTGATTTTTTTTCATATGACTTTGGAAAGAACATAAATGAGCTAATAAAAGAAGAAAAATACGATGAAGCAGTTAATAAATATCGTGAGGCACAAAAGATATACCCTAATAACATCGGAATCAGTGCAGGGCTAGCAATGGTACTTGCACTACGTAATGAATTATCCGATTGGGATGAAGCAGTAGAGTTGTGCAAAAAGGTTCTTGGTGAATTACAATATGAAAAAGTTAAAACTTCCGTGCGCACAGTTCTTTTTATCATCATGAAAAGTACAATGACCCGCGAGGAAGCACTTATACAGGTTAAACAGCTTACACATATATGGGAATCTCGTGAAATGATAACCTCGGAGATGTATGAAGGAGAGGAACGTGTTAGATACTTAAAAAGTTTAGTTAACCTTATTATATCATTACTATATAACAAAATAGAAAATGGACAATTAAATGATATGGAATTGCTTAAAATGATATATCTTGGACCGCAAAACATAGAGGATAATAAAGAATCAATCTTAAAAAAGCTTGAAATAATTAAAGATTTTATAGTCAGATGAATAACAAACAAAGAGGCCATGGGTTTCTTTGTATTATTGGAAATGTTTTTTTTAATATTGTGTAGCAAGGCCAATTTTTAAGGTAACTGCCAAAAAAGCCACTTGCTTTATTAGATAGTAAAGCAGTAGCTTCTTTTTTAGTATAATATTGTTATATAAAATGAGAATAGCAACTAAAATCTATGTGTTCTTTTATTAAAATGTAATATGGATAATGTGACATTGAATTACGGTTTTCAAATGCCCAATATACTCATTTATTACACCATAGGTTTTTATTTTGGCTTTATTGGTACCAGTAAATCGAGTTGAATAAATTGTGCTGCCTTTTCATCACCTGCAAAATATGAATATGCATTAAGATGCTCTTCTAAACAACCATTCATTCCAAATGGCTCCCGTGCATCATATTCATATTCGCTACTGTTCATAACCCATTGACCAAGAAGTTGCCATTCATGGAAATCGCCCATCTTGATACAATGAGCTGCATACAATCCGCCTTTAAAGTATTTCTTTTGTAGAGGAAATGGGACATCTAGATCATCGGGAATGGTCACCCAAAATTCATATCCATATGTTTCATTGCCAGTTGGTGAAGGATTATTAAATCCAAACATCCTCAAATCAGGTTTGATTTTTTGAAGTTCAATGCTTCTAACAAACTCGTTCAGCGGTTTCCCTGCATTTTCTTCGGGGTTTTCTCCGAAATAGTGGCTTGCCGCAACGGTGCAAGGTGGTAAATGAATAATACGTACATTCTTTAAGGTTGATAAAATTTCATTTGCTTTGTTTAGGTCGTCCATGGAATATTCCTCCTTAAATTTGATTTTTGAAAGACTAAGCGTTTGTATTACACTCATGATATCAGCATCATTAAGCATGTCAAGTCTGATATGCGTATGCATCATCGAATTTAATCGTGTTATAAATGTATTCAAAATATCCCGTATTGTTTGGAGTGCAATTATCTCGTTATTAAGCTCATCAATGCTTTCCTGAAAGATTTCAATAATTTTTGTTTGCTCATCATCATTAAAAATCATAGCAATCTTTTTCAAAGGAATACGCAGTTTCCGCAAAGTGATAATCTGTTGAAGACGTCTTAAAGCAGACTCATCATACACACGATAAGCATAATTCTGCTTTCGAGTGCTGGGCAATAGACCAATTTCATCATAATATCGAAGCATTCTTGTTGTAATATTAAAGGTCTTTGTAACCTCGCTGATCGTCATCAGTTTCATCTGCTCGCCTCCTTTCTGAAATCATTGTAATGGACGACACGACGTCAAAGTCAATAGCCTTTGATAAATATTAAATAACCGGAACTTGAAATAATGCTGTTCACTTCTAATTATTAGCCTTATTCGAAGTTGAATACGATCTATTGAAATTGAAATCATGCTCGTAATAGATATGTTTTATATGTGCTTTTCCATAAAACCTACTGTAAACGGCAAATAATCAAATTTCTTTATAAACAGATGAATAAAACCATTTTTAAGGTACCAATTTTTTAATATTCTGTTTTCTTCAATAATTTCTATTTTGATCTTATTACATCCCATTTCTTTTGCTTTCGTTTCACAATAATCAAGTAGGCGCTTGCCGTACCCTTTATGGCGGTAGCCAGGTAAAACTGCCAAGTTATGCAATTCAGCAACATTATCTTCGTCAATAGATATAGACACATATCCAACAAGTTTCTCTTGCTCATATAAACCAAACATCTGATACCCATCCGTAAACCGCTTTTGTAATGTATCAATTTCCATAAAGCTGGGATGCCTTGGGCAGTTTTGCTCTGATAGATTAAATTCCCTTGCTACTGTTGAAAAACTTTTATTAATTACCTTAACACAGTCCTGTAAGTCAGCTATTTTAATTTGCTTGATTTGTTCCATTTTACACTTCCTTCCCAAATAAATAAAATAAATAGTTGTTTTATTTATATGGTACGGTACAACAATAATCGTCATTCCAAAGTTGAACTTCGATATAGTAATACCTTTCTGCGATTTCTTCCATATATTCATCAATTGTACCTTTAAAGTCACGTATTGATTTAGATAGTATTTCTTTTGTCATAATTGTAATTTTATCATTTCTATTGGGAACCGCCATGCTATCTCCATAAATAAAACTGATAAATTCAGATGGAATGCTTCTCAATGAAATTTTAGCAACAAAACCATAATATATCCCTCCATAGTCAATATGTCGAATAAGGTGTGTATGCAAGATGCCTTTAAGGGTTACATAGTTCTTATGTTCCCGAAAAAGTTTCTAGATGACCCATTATTCAAAATATCCTGTATTTGTTGTTGGACAAAGTACCGCTTAAACACTTAAGCCCTTAAAATCTTTCCCATACAAATTAAGATTCAATAAATTTATAACAAACAATATAGAACTATGTTAATGTAAATATACAACTAATATTGTCTATTTATCAGAATCTTCTTCTGAGTACTAATAATGAACTTCTTACTTTCTTCTTCTAAATTATTACATATTTTTATTATTCTACACTTTTCCTTAAACTCCTTCTATTTGTTTATAAAGTCTATTTTTTCTTTTCTAACAAACTATGATTTTAAAAAAGTGCGTACTTTTTTCGCGATTTTGTATACTTAAAAAATTTTTTCTTATTTTGTGTAGAAACAATTTCATAGTCAGTTCTGAACCCAAAAGCATCATGAAGTGCATCCGTAAAATCAGATCGAGTATAGGTTGGAACATAACCTTAAAAGTATAAAGCGGATGGTTACTATGTTTCTATGAACTAGACATAACATAATCTATGAGTCTATAATCTATATATCGATGTATATATAGTTTTTACTTGAGTATTGAAATTTTGAAAGTGATGAGATAAAATAACTGTAATTAGTGATAGTATTGCTTTGTGAACTTATTTAAGCGGTAATGGAATAGACGAGTTGATATGTTTCCTTATACGAGCCAATTTTAGTGCCCAAATTCCATATAAAAATATCTCGTCGATATGTTCCCGTGTACACGTTTTACCTTTTTAGATCAAGTAGACAAGTTGAATGTAATTCTGAAAGCTCAGTAAAATTAAAACTTACAGCCTTGTAATCAATATTATGCACACCACGTGATTACAAGCTATAGGTTTACTTCTATTTCCAACCCAGACTTAAACTCCACCACTAACCTGTCATAATATACAATCGTTTTTTCAACTAGTTTTCTAACCAGTTTATCATCAAACTCCGTAATATCACCCGTTTGCGTGTTAAGAAAGTCAGTCATTTCAGCAATCCGATCCCGCTTATCTTGGCGGAGAGCGTTTCTCGTGAGGATTTCTTGCCTCAAATCCCGTAACCGGTAAATCTCATTGACAATATTATCATAGCTTTCCTTTGAATTTGCCTTTTGGATCAACTCGGTTTGGAGTTCTTCCAGCCTTTTATCAATATCTGCTGTACTTTCATCCAAGTCCTCGCTTAATACGGTTTCAATATTCTTTTTCAGTATAGCCAGAAAAGAGTTTTTTCCAGTCTGTAATTGTAAAAGTGCGCCAGACTTGCTCTGTTTTAAGGTCGTTTAGCAATTCTGTCATCAGAAGCTCCGCAACCTTTTGTACCGCGGTGTGTCCTAATTCTTCTTTTCGTGTATATATGGCAGGAACCTGGCCGATGGTGCGGATTTCAAGGTTTTCTTATACAGCTCCATAGCCGCCGCGGTAAACTCGTTGCCATATTCCTCAAGCATCTCGGGCGTACCGTAGTCTTGAGTAATCATATCGGTATATGTAACACAGATGCGCTGCCACGATTCTTCCGCGCCGTTTAGTTCGCACAACAGAAGCAAATAGGGCTGGCCTGCGCTGCTCCACTCAGTCAGCCAGCCGTCTTCCATCCGCATACCTCCGGCAAGAGCCACCTTGTTGGCGTTTTCCGGAAGCAGACGGTATTCCAGCAGCCACATTTCGATAACCTTAGTCAGGGATGCAGTGCCGGTATTCATACGGGTCATTGCCGTAATCTTCGCATCGGTTATATTGTAGCCAAGGCTGTTGTAATACTCTATCTGTTTGCGCATATAGTCTACAGCGTAATCCCTGACCGGCTGGGGAACATCGGCCGCCGCATCCCAGCGGATATCAGTCGAATTTATATCCGCGGCTTCACCGTTAAAATCACTTATTTTCTCTAATCTAAACAGCCAGCGAATGTGACGGGTTTCATCGTTGTCATACCCTAAAGCAAATAGCACATCCCCGTCCTTAAGCTGCATCACCAAATAAAATGTCTTAATATCATCATCTTTTTTATCTGCACGATAAATCAATTTCGTTTTATTAATTGCTTCACGAACATTATCAGATGGTGAATGGAATAGTGCCGACAATTCCTGTCTGCTTATTTCACAGGGATACAATCCACCATGCATGATCCAATCTTTATCGGTGATCTCTTTACTGTAAAGTTTATAGTCGGATGAAATGCTGTACTGAGGTACAGTATCCAATGTATAGCTAAAAGAATACATGGGTGCATCGTAGAGAATTTCTTTAACGCGATAGGATGAACCGTTGAATGATGCCGAAGACTTGGGGTTTGCCGCTAGTCCTATTGCAACTGCCGCCACAATAATAATTGAGAAAAATATTATCCAAAACCTTGGCTTCCTGTAGTTTAAAACATTTTTTATTCTCCCTTTTACATTCCCCTCGCCAAAAGCAAGCGGGCTTCCATTTAAAATATGCCTTCCGGTAGCAAGAGATAATAACGTATTAGCATAAGGCTTTTTAATATCTTCATCCATTACTTTCAATACTCTTTCGTCACAGGATAGTTCCATATCTGTACTCATCAACACGAACGCTATCCACACCAGGGGGTTAAACCAATGGATGGACACTATTAAGAATGCTATTATCTTTATGATATGGTCTTTCCGATGGATATGAGTCTGTTCGTGTATCAGGATGTAATTCTGTTCCTCTTTGCTCAATCCAACCGGTAAATATATCTTAGGTCTTACCAATCCAAGCACAAATGGTGTTTGCAAATTATGAACTTGGAAGATGTTTTTCTCTATTAATTGCGCACTTTTAAGCTGTCTTTTTAAGATTAAAATAGATACAAGACTATAAACGAGCAAAGCTATTATGCCAAAAACCCAGATGTATGCCCCTATTTCTACATAAATCTGAAATGGATTTGCACTTGCCCCAGCAGTCGGTGCAGGAAGTGATTGACTTACAAATGGATCAACAGCCTCTATCCTACTGTTAATCTGTGGAGTTTGCTGATAAATAATATCATGGGGGATTGGTACAGCATTCGCATTCCGAGGTATAAGACTAAACATGCTTTCAAAGGAAAATGGAATTATAAGCCGAAATGCAACCACACCCCATAATACATAGGAGATCACTTTTGGGGCTTTTTTGAGTAATAGTCTGACAAGCATCACAAAAAGGATTACATAGCTTGCCGTAAGGCTCATATTTAAAACAGTAAGAAATAATTCACTCATGGCTACACCTCCTTGTGCTCGTCAATCAATCTTTTCAACTCTTCAGCCTGATGTTTGCTTAATTTTTTACCGCTGATAAAAGCTGTTAAAAACTTCGGCAAAGACCCTCCAAAGGTGTCCTCAACAAAACGTATGCTTTGCTTGGCGTAATATTCATCCCTTGTGATTAGAGATGAAACTACGGCATTTTCATTTTGAAAAATGCCCTTTTCACATAACTTCTTTAGAACTGTATATGTCGTAGACTTTTTCCAATTCATTTCTTTTTCACATAGCTTCACGAGATCGCCAGAACCCATCGGTTCGTTCTGCCAAATTAATTCTGCAAATTTTTCTTCACTCTCTGTAAGTTTATATTCCTTCATGATAACACCTCCTTGGTCTATACGATATCGACCTTGTATTGTAAGTCTATACCCTATAGACTAAGATGTCAATGGGTATTTATAAAAAATATTAGTATGTTTTTAATTGTCAAGCACTAAATATAAAAAAACCGCCAACAAAGAGAATATATCTCATGATTGGCGGTCAGCCACCAAATATTATATTTCTATATTAATTTCAATACCCGACTTAAACTCTACCACTATCCTGTCATCATATACAGTTGCTTTTTCAATTAGTTTTCTAACCAGTTTATCATCAAACTCCGTAATATCACCAGTTTGCGTGTTAAGGAAGTCCGTCATCTCAGTGATCCGATCCCGCTTATCTTGGCGGAGGGCGTTTCTCGAAAGGGTTTCTTGCCTTAAATCTCGCAACCTATAAATTTCATTTACAATATTATCGTATTCTTCCTTTGAATTTGCTTTTTGGATCAACTCGGTTTGGAGTTCTTCCAGCCTTTTATCAATATATGCTGTACTTTCATCCAAATCCTCGCTTAATACGGTTTCAATATTCTTCTTCAGTATGGCCAGAAAAGAGTTTTTTCCGCTGACCGCTACATTGATAGCTTCTACAATCTTCTCTTTAAGAGTATCTTCAAGTATAGTGGAAGCGGTACAAAACAAACCGGTGTTTTCCAATCTGCTGACGCATCTCCATACGATTGATTTCTTTCCTCGGTTATTCCAATGAACCCTTCGAAATATTTCATGACAGTTGCCGCAAAAGACCATCTGTGATAAAGGATGATTATTGCTATAGTTTCTCTTCTTTCCGTTCTTACTTATATGCACACATCTTCTTTTGACAAGCTGTTCCTGAACCTGCATAAAGATTTCACGCGGGATTATGGGCTCATGGCTGTTTTCTACATAGTATTGAGGAACTATACCGTTATTGGGTACCCTTTTCTTTGATAAAAAATCTACTGTATAGGTTTTCTGTAACAGCGCATCACCGATATATTTTTCATTCCTCAAAATCTTATTGATAGTACTAGTATGCCATCTGTTATTGCCTGCACCAGTCAGTATTCCGTCAGCTTCTAAACCTCTTGCTATCTGCAGCATACTGGAACCTTCAAGGTATTCTCGGTAAATACGCTTAACAATTTCAGCTTCTTCTGGCACGATAACTAAATTGCCGTCTTTATCCTTTGTATATCCAAGAAAACGGTTGTGATTGATATGGATTTTTCCTTGCTGATATCGGTACTGAATACCCAGTTTTACATTCTGACTTAACGATTGGCTTTCTTGCTGCGCTAAAGATGCCATAATGGTCAACAGGATTTCCCCTTTGGAATCCAGCGTGTTTATATTTTCCTTTTCAAAGTAAACCGGAATATTTTTTTCTTTAAGCTGCCTTATGTACTTTAGGCAGTCCAGCGTATTTCTTGCAAACCGGCTGATAGATTTCGTAATTATCATATCGATTTTACCCTGCATGCATTCTTCTATCATCCGGTTAAATTCTTCACGCTTTTTTGTGTTAGTTCCGGTAATACCTTCATCTGCAAATATACCGGCTAACTCCCATTCTGAATTGCTTTTGATGTAGTTTGTGTAGTGCTCAATCTGTGCTTCATAACTGGTTGCCTGCTCCTCGCTGTCCGTAGATACGCGGCAATAGGCTGCTACCCGAAGCTTAGGCAATTCCTCGGCCTTTGCACTATTCCCAATTCGCTTACGAGCAGGAATTACTGTAACATTCCTGGTTGTCATCTAAAATCACCTCGCTCTTAATAAGACTATAAGCATACTCTGCCTGCTTAAATGGATCCTCGTATAGATTATCTGGCATTGAAGCATGAAACCTAAAATTCATGCATTTCTTTTCATTTCCTTTATGTTCATAAATCCTGCCAAGCGCCTCAGCTCGCCTGCGTCTTTCCAGTTGTGCTTTTTCGAATGTGTCTCTGCTGATAATGGGCGGATAGAATTTATCCTCAACATACCGTTTATCTGCCAGCATTCTTGCAATAGATGTGTGGTAGCGCTTAATACCCGCTTTTTGGGCTGCTTCGGTTAAAGAAAGCCCAGAAAGATAAGCCTCAAATAGTTTCTCAATCTTAACTGTTTCCTCTTCATTAACGACAGCCCTGCCGTTTTGAATGGTATATCCAAAAGGTATATGGCTCATCATTTCACCAACCTTTCCCTTAAGTTCAATCCGCATTTCATTTTGAAACCTATTTCCTCCTGTGAAAACACAATGATTTCACGGGTAAAATTCTCAAATATTTCGCTATCAAATGCATCAATCTGCTTTTCAGCTTTCGTTGCAAATTTAAGAAGCTTCTCAACCTCAACGAGGATAGTCTGACTCCCATCGATTGCGCGTTTTATGGCTTCTTTTTGTTCTTTTAATATGGCTGCTTCTTTGAGCAGCTCATTTTTCTGTGTATTAAAAAGAGCGGGTTCCAGGTATCCTTTGGCCATAAGACCCATAATCACCTGAACTCGCTCTGTATTTTCTTTGATTTTTGTTTCCATCTCCTGAATCTTTGTTATGTTATCTGAGTAATTTGATTTCTTCAAGCTTTGTAGCAATGGTCTTAGAATGAATTTATGACCGAAAATAAGCTTATTGATCATTACAACGAAGGCCTGATGGATTGCATCCTCTCTGACAAACTTCATGGAACAGCTTGATGCGTCCTTTATATGCTTTGTGCAGCACCATGCAATATATTTACGGTTACCGCTGCCATGAATTCGACGCTTAAAACTGCTGCCACATTCTGCGCATTTGATTTTCCCAGAGAAAGGGTAGCGTTTTTGATACTTACTGCTTCCCTTAATTACACCTTTTTCTTTTCCTCTTTGCTTTAATATCTCTTGGGCGGCTTCAAATTCCTCATGGGATATAATGGCTTCATGATGATCTTTTATCATGTATTGATCTTTTTCCCCATGATTATAATGCCGCTTAAAATTCTCATCTGTATAGGTTTTTTGCAGAAGAACATCCCCAGTATATTTTTCATTGCTTAAAATGCCGCGGATAGTTGTCGCTGTCCAGTGTGAACCTCTCTTTGTTGGGATTTTATCCGAATTTAGCCCATCTGCAATTTTCTGTGTACCTTTACCTGCCAAAGCTTCAGAAAAAATCCGCTTTATGATTTCAGCCTGTTCTTTATTGATAAATAGCTTTCCATCCACATAATCGTAACCATAGGGAGGGTACGAAATTTTGTATGTTCCGTTTTGGAACCTACGCCTGATAGACCACTTACTATTTTCTGCAATGGATAATGACTCGTTTTCTGCAAGGCTGCTCAAAATTGTCAGCACCAATTCGCCTTCCATGCGCTGCGTGTTTATATTCTCTTTCTCGAAATAGATGAAAACACCGAGATCCGTAAGTTTTCGCACCATTTCAATGCAGTCGGTTGTGTTTCTGGCAAATCTGCTGACTGACTTGGTTATAATAAAGTCAATTTTCTTGTTTTCGCAATCTGCAAGCAGTCTCAAAAGTCCAGTTCGGTTTTCCTTTTTTGTGCCTGATATGCCTTCATCATAGTAGATCCCTGCAAACTCCCAATCAGGATTTGCTTTTATATAGGATTCATAATGGTCTTTTTGTGCTTCCAGGCTTGCCATTTGTTCATCACTGTCTGTTGAAACCCTGCAATAAGCCGCTACCCTCACCTTTGGCTTGAAAGCTTGGAGAGCATTGTTTCCATCAATCCTTGTTACCTTTCTCACTGTTTTCACCTCCTTTTGGTATGTGACATGTTACCTCTGTGTGCCGCTAATAGCAAGCCAATTAGGCCATAAGCTGTGCGTACATCGGCGTGAAAGTTTTGCGGTTCAACTTGTCGATTTTGTTGAATTCTTCTTCTGAAATCAGTCCCGCCTTAAGCATCCTCTGCAGAATTTTGTACGCCCGCCAGTAATCAACCTCTCTTTGAATTTCCTCCTGTGTTATCTTTGTATTGTTCGTTTCCTGCGGGTTATATGGTAAATGATTAGCCGCCTCTATCATTCAAGCACCTCCTATAAAAACTTAGGACAGCCGCGATTGGCTGTCCTTTATCGTTATTCCGGCAATTTGAGAACTTGTCCGGGGTAAATAGTATCTGAAGTCAGGCCATTGAGTTTCTTAATCTCCGGATATCTTGTTCCTCTACCGAGTTCTTTTTCTGCTATTCTCCATAAGGTGTCGCCTTTTTGCACTGTATAGGTTCTATTGTTCTTGCTATCAGGAATATTGTTTACAATTACAAGGTTTTCTTTTGCTACCCAAGTGTTTATGCCTGCAATCTCTTGACCGCCGGATTTCTTAACCTTTTTGCCAAGCAAAACACATTCTTTGCCGCCTTTTATGACCGGCTTGCCTTTGTATAAAGTCTGTGTGACCCTGTGGTAATAGTCATTTTTGACCCACGTTGGAACTTCCACACTGCCGGGGTAGTAATTCTTTACACTGACCTTAAACTCCACCATATCTCCAATTCCAATATCAGTATTGATATCTGTACTGTTCTCCAGCGCTTTTTTTACTGCTTTACGGAAAGTGTCCATATTCTCCCCATGCTTGGGAAACCAGTGCATCACATCAGCATGGTTGCTGGCAATACCGAGCTTATATCCTTCGGAGTGGCAGATGATGTCATTCTCATTAAGACCGTACTTCTTGCAGAGCATAACGCAGAGTTCAACAGCATTCTGCCACGCTTTACGGAAATAATCTTCCTGCTTTGCTGCATCATAACCCACCATTACCGACCCGGATTTATACGAAAACCCAGCAGGCTCACAGATTTCAAAGCCAATATGGGTATTGTTGGCTGCTCCTCCCGCATGCCACCCGCGATGATCCCAAGGCAGGTATTGCCAAACCTCTTTATCGTCTACAAAAGCATGTACACATACCTGCCTATTTATTTCGCCGGCCTTGTAAGATTTGTTCCAACGGGAAAACCACTCAGCCGCCATTACACCCGGCACAGCTGTCGAATGTACCATGATTCCTTTAGGCGTGATTTTGCGGCCTGCTGTATAGCAATCGTTTCGCGTCATGTATTTAGTAAAAAGCTTCATTTCTTTTCATCCTCCTCATTTGAGCGGCCATGCAGTTGTTCCAATGCGTTCTTCAGCTTTTCAGGAATGGGCAGTCCTATATGTGCTGCATTCTCAAGAATTGAAACTCCTTCATTACTTAGGTAAAAGAAAATCACTGCTGTCCGAATTGCCCCGCCATTGCCGAGCACCTGGCTGTCGATTATGTGTCCCACACCTACAAGTACAAAAATAAGTACCTTCTTAAAGATGCCCTTGGCCCCGACTTCACTCGAAAGCTTTCTGTCTACAACGGCACACATCACTCCGGTCACATAGTCAATGGCTACAAAAGCGATGAGTGCATATAAAAATCCATCCAGCCCTCCAAGAAACCAGCCAAGAAATCCGCCAATAGCAGTAAAAACCGCCTGTATCCAGTTCCATACTGTTTTCATTGTCTTAACCCTCCGTTCAACTTGAGTTTTGCATATAAAAAAGCGCCCTGCCTTATAGCAAAGCGCTGAATAAATAAAACTATTAACCTATATTTGTTTCGGGAGTGCCTCCCACAGCCTCATATCCTCCTGTCCAAGCGACCAGATAGCTATACCTCGCAGTTTCCATCGATAAGCCGCTTCGTTTGCCCAGTAAACAAGGCTGTCCACATCCTGATAATACAGAATAGAAAAACCATCTGCATCTCCGAGGAAGAGACGGGATATCCAGATATTGATGTCTTTCGGTATAATCTTTACTTCATAGTCATTACCGCAAGAAAGAGCCAAAAGTTGTGAGTGGAAGAAGTCATAGTCCATCGAAATGTCCTCACTGCGAGTTATCGATTCCTCCACATCGCTATTTACTGAAAACACCTGAAATTCATCATCCCACGTGACACCAGTGCGAGCAAGCCTGCCAAAGCTGGTTATAGTTCCATCCGGGAGTTCCACATCAAAACGCTCGTATGGTTCATATACCCATGCATCGCCCAGTCTCAGTAGCTCGCATACCGTCCGGTTGTCCGAGCAGTACCCTGCATAACCACTACCACCGTTTACATTCACTGTGAAACGCAGGGTTGAAGCTGCACCTGAATATACTCTTACCTTATTGCCGCGTTTTCGCATCTCTATAGTATACATATTCGGATTAGCACGAAGATCGGCATCTGCAGTTTTTGAGAAACTGGTGGAATAGCTACCAAGCAAGGAATTACCTTGATAAAGCTCGACTCTTTGCGTGTCATAATTTAAGCAGCAGAAAATATCCCCAAGGAACACCCCAGCCCGTCCACTGCTATTTTGAGGGAAAGCCAGCCTTGCCCGGATATGAATATCGGAAAACCCGTCGTATTTCCATGCAAGTTTGCCATATCCCTCGAGCTGGGAATATGGGCGACTTTCTGTGCTTTCTGGGTCTTGCCAAACATCCCATTCGCCGTCCAACACAGTCCAGTAATTTTCAGGCAGGATGTTCCTGTCCCGAAAATCCTCATACCAAATAAGCGCCGAGTCGGGTTTTCTTCGCAACATTTCAAATGTCAGTTTAAAACCTCGATCCGGCTCAACCATCACACCATTTACATCCTTGAACCGACGAGGAGAGAGCATAAAGCTGGCTTCACCGGCAAAGGGATACTCCGAAAATCCACTGCAAACCCTAAAACCGTAAAACTGGACTCCCGGCACACCACCGCTTATGCTGACAGCATGCGTTCCCTCTTGGAGAAATACACCTTTTGCAAGTGTCAACCAGCAAACTCTTCTCCAGTATGGCCACCATAAACGGTTCTCGCTGAAAGTCTTTGATTCACCATCAAGGGAAACGATAATCGCATTTTTGTCCCAGTAAGGAAAGCAAAGCTGTACTGCAATATCGTAATATCCCGCTTCTGTTATCTCAAAACGGTACTCTGCTGACGCCTGGTCATCTCCAAGTGAGGCCATCTCATCAGTAATAATGACATTTCCTTCGTATTTATCCGGAACTCCGTTCCTGTCAATATAAATGGTTCCGAACTCCGCTTTCTGCTCCTTGCCATAGCTTGTCAAATATCTTCGCCTGTTATAAACCCCTTTTAGCAGCGGATATTCCCAGGATACAGCATCCCATCCTTCCATATAATCATATACATGAGGAAGAGCCCAAGGTACTTTGTTATAGTCATCCCAGTAAGCCACAATTGGAATAAACGGCTGGGGCGGTGCATCGCCTGTGAAATTGTAAACCCCAGTCATCCAGTATTTTGCCGCATAGTAGGTATTAGACACTCCTCGATAGGTTATTCCAAGGTTTTCAGGTGTATCATGAATCCTCCAGTTCCAGCCATAAGCAGGCAACCCCATGAATATCTTATCGGGTGACATAACGGAAATAGCATAATCATATATGCCCTCAAGCCAGTCACGGGGAGATACCGGACCGGGAGCAGAGCCCGCCCATGCCATGCCATAGCTCATGATGGCGGCGGTATCGCAATAGTTGTTAAGATCGGCATAAACACACCAGTTTTCACCGCCCACCGAGCCTTGAACGCCGGTCATACCCGGCAGGCAGATGTTGACAAGCTTTGTTGCATCATAAGACTTAACTGTATTGTATATATCCCTAAATAAAGCATTCGCCGCATCCTTGTTTTCATAACCTCCACCGCGCTCAAGGTCAATATCTACCCCAGCGCACCATGGATACTTGTTCATTATTCGGATGATTTCAGTGAGAAACTTATCCTTTGCACCGTTTTCGTTGTTGCGAAGTGCAGTAAAAATATTGGCTATTCCATGATTCATAATAGTGAGCAGCCACTTAATGTGCGGCCATTTCTGAATATACGGAAGCATGCTGCTGATGCTGGTACCGGTTTCAGTGATTGTACCTGTTGCGTCAACCTCAAAAGTAAAAATGCCTACCGTATCAAAGCGGTCGCCGTAGTCTCTAAGTGCTTCATACATTCGGGCATTACCCATAAAACTCCACACCATGCAACGTTTGCCTTTTAAGAAATCCCTCACAACCGGTCACCGCCTTCCTGCATCTCCTGAAATTCAAAGAGCACCCGCGCCGATTTTCTCTCTTCCAGTTTCACTGTATGTTTGCTGTCCCATGCCGCAGAATATTGATAAAACCCATCCTTAGGAGTCTGACTTTCGTTTTTTAGGCATTGCCGGGTGGAAGCCTTGAGTGTCAGCTCATCGCCTGCGTTAACCGAGTCAAGAAACCTTACCTTATGCGCGCCCATATCTTGGGATATTTCAATACTTCCTGCGGCCATATCCTGTATAGGATAGATATAGCAGTCAAGACCAGCAGAAGTTTTACCCAGGTTGAATAAAATTACAGTCTCCGCTGTTCGCACCACACCGTTATAATGCCGGGGCGGAACTGGCTGCCCGTTTTCCTGCATTTTCGTTAGCATTTTGCTCGTGTGGACGGTATAGCCTGTCAACTGTTCTCCATCCTGAAGCTGCATGTCGGTGAAATAGATTATTCCGGTACAGTCGGAAATCTTGAGAATCACAGTAACGCCCACCACATGTTTATTGCTTTTTAGTTGTATGGTTTCTGTAAATCTTGAAAACTGCATCCATTTCACCTACCCGTCTAATGTCCACTGAATTTCGCATACATGCCCGATCCATCCAGTGGAAACCGAACCGCCCTGAAGCAATAAGTCTGTAAAGTACACTGTGCCGGTGCAGTCAGTGACGCACAGCCTGATGGTGATAGATTTGACTCTGCTGATACTTTTGGGAGAAATACTGTGTGCAATCTGATTGAAATATGCCATATCATCACCCTCAAATCAGGTCTATAAATCTTGTTTCTGTTGTACCGTCCTCGTATTCAATGACTATCTCAACACCAACTTGGCCGTTTTCGCCCTTTTCAAGGTTTTCGGAAGCAATCTGCGCTGAAAATGTATAACTTTTACGTGTTGCTGGGTATACCGTCTGTGACAGACTCTTTGTCATACCAGGTACACCAACAGCCTTGAAGGAAGCAGTTCCCGAAACACCATTCTCAGTATCCACTTCAAAGCCGGAATTGACCCAGTAGGCAAAACCATCATCCGCTCTGGAATTGCGCAGATGGTTGAATGGTACCATATCTTTAATTTCCTGACGGTTTATCAACTCTGCTGAGGACAGCGAATCCGCTGCCTTGTCCCACTGTGCTGAAGAATCGCCGAGTTCCCGCAGTTTAGTTGAAAGCTCAATCACTGTTTTCCATGGCTCCTGCAAGTTATACTGCCTTCTCACAACACGAGTCTTTACCAAAAGGCCTAGTTCTTTATCGTCCACTGTAACAATATCACCCAGTTTCCATGCTTCGTGCTCATAACCGGTCAGCGCAGATAAATCCATTGCAGACAGTACATAAGAAACGCGAGGCTTCGAATATTCTGCAAGCCGCATTTTTGCATATTCCAACATCTGATACGGATTTGTAAACGACGAACAATCAAGCGTCGACACCCTCACTTCACTGGAAAAAGTGTAATCTTCCACGTATGCCTTACCTCCGTTAATCGAAGCGAAGGTCAATCCGTCCTTTCCATAAGCATAGAGCCTTGTCACTAATTCGCGTGTATCGACTACCCGCTGAATACTTTTCAAATTCTTTCTATATGAAAAAAGCGCTCCGCTATCAGTACCACTAAAAGTCAAAAGGTGTACCTGGCGGTTGGCGCTGTCAAACACCAGATCGCCGCCATAAATATTCTGTACGGCGCGAAGGATGGATAAGGCATTTTTTTCTGTACACTGCCATGTGGATTTATGTCAATATAGTAGACACAAAAACTCAAATTTTTATGCAGTTTTTCTTAAAGCATCTTCAAGCTGTTGAGGAGTCATATAACCGAT
>NZ_JAFBEP010000030.1 GCF_016908775.1 Defluviitalea raffinosedens
CGGTTATATGACTCCTCAACAGCTTGAAGATGCTTTAAGAAAAACTGCATAAAAATTTGAGTTTTTGTGTCTACTATATTGACATAAATCCAATCAGGCATTTATTACGATGATCAACAAGCTTATCTTCGGACACGAGTTTATCCTAAAGCCATTATTAAAGAGCTTGCGATCTTTGAATTATTCAGCAAACCTGACTGAAATACTGGAGCTTGAGCAAAAGCTGGAGGAAAATATGGAGCGAAGCCGGGTATTGACAAACCTATTAACCAAGGGGTACCTTTCCTCCTCCCTGTTCAGCGAACAAAGCAATGAACTGCGAGCAGAAGCAGCTATGCTAAAGGAGAAGAAAAAATTGCTTTCCCGCAGCGTGAATAATGGTATGACCGCTGTATCAGAAGTTGAACAACTCCTTAAGTGGGCTTCTAAAGCAAATATGATAGAAAGCTTTGATGAAGCCATATTCAGTCGGTATATTGAGAGCATCATGGTCTATTCGCAGGAAGAAATCGGTTTTAAGCTGAAGTGTGGGCTTACTTTAAAGGAAAGGCTGGTGAGATAAATGGCTCATACTCCTTACGGCTATATCATCAAAAATGGAATAGCGGTCATAGATGATAGATCGGCGAGTCAGGTAAAAGAACTGTTTCGTGCATATCTATCGGGTCTATCGCTGGCGAATGCCGCCAAACGAGCGGGCATAAAGCGTTGCCATTCTTCAATTGCAAAAATGTTGACCTGCAATCGATACCTTGGGGATGCCTTTTATCCACCGATAATTGACGAGGATACCTTCAAACAAGCTGAAGCCGAGAAGATAAAAAGAGCCCGGATACTTGGGCGAATACGAGAGCAGGTAGAACCAAAGAATTCATTGGTGAGGATGCGTTTCTCGGCGTCTTCTCCTGAAACACTTTATGAAGATCCTTTTACCCAAGCTGAATATGCCTACAGTTTGATAGAAAGCGAGGTGATAGTGGATGGGCAATCTTAAGAATATAACAGTCATACCAGCTCGTGCTCGAATTGGAAATACGGTAAAAGCTGATGATAGGCCTAAACTACGGGTTGCAGCCTACTGTCGTGTTTCAACTGATAGTGAAGAACAGGCCACGAGTTATGAAGCCCAAGTTGAGCATTATACGAACTATATTAAAGGTAACTCAGAGTGGGAGCTTGCAGGCATATATGCCGATGATGGGATAACAGGAACTAATACAAAAAAGCGAGATGAATTTAACCGAATGATTGAGGACTGTATGGAAGGCAAAATTGACATGGTTATTACCAAGTCCATCAGCCGGTTTGCCCGAAATACTCTGGACTGTTTGAAATACATCCGACAGCTGAAAGATAAGAACATCCCGGTATTCTTCGAAAAAGAGAACATAAACTCCATGGATTCAAAGGGTGAGATCATGTTGACTATTATGGCTTCCCTCGCCCAGCAAGAAAGTCAATCCCTGAGCCAGAACGTAAAACTCGGATTCCAATTTCGATACCAGCAAGGAGAGGTGCAGGTTAATCACAATCGTTTTTTGGGATATACCAAAGATGAAAACAAGCGGCTTGTCATTGTTCCTGAAGAAGCAGAGGTTGTAAAGCGTATATACCGGGAATACCTTGATGGAGCAAGTCTATTACAGATTGCGCGTGGTCTTGAAGCAGATGGTATTCTAACTGCCGCAAAAAAACGAAAATGGCGCCCGGAGACATTAAAGAAAATATTGCAAAACGAAAAGTACATCGGTGATGCTCTGCTTCAAAAGACTTATACCGTAGATTTCCTCTCAAAGAAGCGTGTTGTAAACAACGGTATTGTTCCACAGTATTACGTTGAAAACAGCCATGAACCGATTATTCCGCGTGAAGTTTTCATGCAGGTACAGGAAGAAATGGTGCGTAGGGCAAATTTGCAGGCTGGAAAGAGCGGCAAAAGACGAATCTATAGCAGCAAATACGCTTTGTCCAGTATTGTGTATTGTGGAGAGTGCGGGGATATTTACCGCAGGGTGCATTGGAACAATAGAGGGTGCAAATCCATCGTTTGGAGATGTGTTAGCCGCCTTGAGGAAAAAGGATCTGACTGTTCCTCCCGGACTATTAATGAGACAACATTACAAGAGGCAGTAGTGAAGGCGATCAATGAGGTGTTAGGAAGTAAAAATACCTTCCTTGCTGTTCTGCAGGAGAACATAGCGGCTGTTTTAAACGAGGATAACGATCAGACTATTCAAGAGATAGAAAGCAGGCTAAATGAGCTGCAGCAAGAGCTTCTTCAACTTGTCAATGAAAAAGCAGACTATCAAAAAGTGGCGGATGAGATTTACCGTTTGCGCGATCTCAAGCAGAACATACTAACTGAGAATGCCGAACGTGAAGGAAAACGGGAACGCATAGAAGAAATGATGAAATTTATATATGACCAGTCTGTTGAATTACAAGAATATGATGAACAGTTAGTAAGGAGACTTATTGAAAAGATAACAGTATTTGATGAAAAACTAGCTGTTGAATTTAAGTCAGGAGTAGAATTCGACGTTCAAATATAAAAACTATGAACTGACCGCCAATTAAGGAATTGTATCCTAATCTGGCGGTTTTATTATTTTTATACAAATGTATGAACAAATATATAGACAAAGAAGTTGATTAGATGTATAATCATGGTAACGAACCTGGCGAGGTGAAAAGCATGGATGTAAAAATAGATAGTTTAATACCCTTTGATTTATTACGAACTGATTTGGAACATGTTTTTTCTGTGGTAGAAAAGAACGATAAAGTCGTTCTTCTTAAAGATAATAAGCCTGCTTATATTGTGCTGAAATATGATGGTGAGGGTATTTCTGAAAATATCATAGAGAAACATGCTAACTACACACTACAAGAAGCTATGAAAATAGTGTTATCAGAGGCTGATAACAAAACTATGCATGCATCCGAACTTGCAGATGAAATATATAAACGTAAGTTGTATTTGCAGAAAAACGGGAAGAAAGCACAGTATACTCAGATTAGGGCAAGGTGTGGGCATTACCCGGAATTATTTGAGGCCCTCCCCGGTAACTATATCAAATTAAAGAATGGTGTAGAGTAATGAATAAAGGGGATGCCGAAATGGATATAAGCAAAATTAAATTGTTATCGTATGATGAGGTACGTGCCTTATATAGAGAATTCCTACATAGTCAAAGTATTGCAAAAGCGACTATAAATACATCTTATGTTGATACCTTTTACCTTTGGAGGAAAGGTAGTAAAGACCTGTTTTGGGATACGGTAACTTCACCTGTTTTTGAGAATGATGCAAAAGAGGCATTAATTAAGGTTCTTTCTGAGAACTCGACAGGTAATGTCAATTCACTTGTTAATAGTTATTTGTCTCATTTAAGAAGATTCCGTTTATTCTTAGCATCTGACGGAACTGCCAATACATCAACGCTTAAGCGGAGTAATACTGCTAATCGTACATATAGACGTAAGAAAAAAACAGAGGTTAATGTCCCTCAACCATCAACTGAACAGGTTGAGTTATATCTCGCTAAGTGGAATACACTTGAGAACTATCGCTTGCAGGAGATTGCACTTAATAAGCTATTCTTTGAGATATGTCCGAATAATACAGACATTATTGATGTCCTTTTGAAGGCATCAGCGCTTAACGACTTTTATAGTACAAATATTTTCTCTATTTATCCAGTGGCCAAGCACATATGCTCTTTGAACATTGATACGAGACTTAAGGTTGGAGATGTCACCCTTGTTGGAGATATCCAGTATGTAAATATCGGCGATACTGAGAAGAATTTTTACTCTTTTGCCACAAAATATTGCAGCCATCACAATCCACTCGATTTTCCGATTTATGACAGCTATGTCGATGAGGTGCTTTGTTATTTTAGAAATCGTGATGGATTTTCAGATTTTCCTGATGGTGATTTGAAAGATTATATTAAATTTAAACGTATACTGACTAATTTCCGTACTTTCTATAGCTTGGATAAATATAACCTCAAGCAAATTGATCAATATCTTTGGTTACTTGGTAAGGACTACTTTCCTAAAACCTACGGAAAGAAATGAGGGGGCAAGTATTTATGAAGATTCATTATTTTCAAAGATATCATGCGAAAGAGAATGTCGCAACAGCAAATACGATGTTACTATTGTCTCGATTATATTCATACTCTTCTGATAAGTTCTTTCGTTTCCTGAAATCAGAATTCTTTTCAGACGCCTTCGAACCGGAGATTGTTTTTAACCTTCAGGAAAAGAGCACTAAAAGCATTCCAGATGCAACTATTACACAAGAAAGCTTTAAGATTGTTGTTGAGACAAAAATGTCTGATTGGTTCTACTCTGATCAGTTGCTACGACATTTGAAATCTTTTGGCGACGAGAAATATAAAGTGATAATTACCTTAGCACCGGAGTTGATGGCCCCGGAAAAGAAAAAAGAATTCGATGACCAATTAAAGAAATATAATGCCACACAGAGATATCCTATCATGCACGTTAATACCACTTTTGAGGGTATTATTAATGCGATACGAGATGTTATTGATGATAGGGATTATGAAATGCAAGAGGTTTTAGAAGATTTCTTGAATTACTGTTATAACGACAAACTCATAATTGTGTCAGATTCATGGAAACGTATGAGAGTACAACTGGCAGGTACTACATTTAATTTCAATATTAGTGAAAACCTTTATTACGATGATATTGAGCGTGGATTTAGTGCGCATGATTATCTCGGCCTATATAAAGAAAAAAGTGTAAGAGCAATCGGGAAAATCAATGCCATAATCACTGCAGTAGCTACAGAAAACGGCCTTGAGTATAAAGCTGAACTTGGAGATTTGACCGAAGAAAGAAAGCAGCAAATTGATCGTGCAAGAGAAGATGGTAAAAACTATGGCTATGTAATGGATGCTACAAGATATTTTTTCGTAGAAAAATTCTACGAGACTGATTTCAAGAAGATAACTCCCAGAGCACCGATGGGCTCACGAGTGTTTGATTTAACACAAATTCTTGAAACAGAAAAACTACCTGGAACTGAGGAAATCGCAGAGTTACTTAAATATAAGACGTGGGGTTAGTTGCTGAACGGAACAAATATGTATGTTGGTTCATTGGAGGTTCACTTATAATTGCAATGATGATAATGATACGAAATGTGTCTGTATGTAAAACATGAAAGGTGGTATATGTATGGGTGAATACATAAAAAAGAAGAAGGATATGGTATTCCAAAGTGTGGAATCATTACAGCAGGTTGTTAATGTTATCAACGAAGCAGCGATAGCTGTTAATGATAAGACACGAACTATAAGAGAGAGTGCTATTCCTGAAGTTTTAGCAGGAGCTATTGGTGCTGGTATTGGTGGAGTAGGTTCATTTGCCGCGTTATATGGTTTGGGCTCAGTTGTCGGTTTATCTGCTGCAGGAATCACATCAGGACTTGCAGCGGCAGGCGGTATTGTTGGTGGTGGAATGGTTGCTGGAGTTTTCGTACTTGCTGCTCCGGTTGCTTTATTGGCAGCAGGTGGTGTTGGTCTTGCATCTCACTTAAGGCATAAACAGCTTAGACAGGAGAAAGAGCGTTTATATAAAGAAGCGCTTAAAAAGCATCAAGCCATTATTCAGGCGTTGAAGGATGAAGCAAATGCAGATAAGGAACGTCTGGATTATTTACAGAGTCTTAATATCCTGTTGACGCAGGCTATAAAAGATTTGAAGAAGGATTTAGGTGAAACTGCATGAGTAAGTTCAAATACTCTGATGGGGAACAGCAAATAAACAATGTTCTGAATTATCAGGCTCAAGAGCTCAAGAGCATTCAACGTCCTGATATGTCTGGAGTGGACAAGCGAATATCAGAGAGTGAAGAACTGCTAAAATCACTTGGTTATTCACTGACTGATATTCCAAAGATTATACCATCATCAGAGAGAAGAAAGCTTATTGTACCTACTTGGGAAGAAATGTGCGCTGAGGCTGAGAAGTCTGTTGGATACAGCACAGAACTGGAAACTCTTTTTACCAAGGAAGAGTTACAAGCAAATGAGCAGGCCATCAGCCTGTTAAATGAAGAATTCAATGCTGTACATCGACTTGATAAATTCGATATTACAATAAGTGCTGCGGCGGGATTATTAGCGGCTGCAGTAGATATTCTCTTAGTAGGTATTCCACATAAAACTCCTGATGGACTTAAAGCAGGAGCTTTGTCGAATTATATACGGGAATGGTTTGATGAAAAGTTTCCTGAAGAAGAAATGGAAAAGCTCGCAAACTCAAGAGTTAGCAAGGTTCCGTATGATGCTCAGGATAATAGAAGTACGACAGAATATGTTAACGGACTTTCTGCGTATTATCATAGGCTGCTATCTCTAGGACATGATCCTTTGCTTGGTCTGATATTCGGTGTGTTCGATATTATGACTGGTAGAATGACAACTATTGATAAAACGGGCAAAATCGTATCTCAGGTAATGGAGAATTATGCAGACAGAAAAGAAAGTAATATATTTGCAGCTATTGCTAAGCAAATAATCCATTTTAAGTCGGACATCACCACTTCAATGGGATTACCCGCTCCGTTGATGGGATTATTTAATTTTCTACAATTTGGTAGTATAGGTAAAGAGGAACAGACAATAGCAGAAATAGTACAAGGTATGTACTACGAAGGCTATGATTTCATTCATTTCTGTTCTATGTCAATTCCGACAATGATTATTGAAGTAGTAGTTAGATTAGGATATGCATTCAAAAGAATAAAAGAAGGCTATCCATTAAAAGAATCTATTCCGTTTTCTTTGAATAGAGAAAAACACCCGAAACTAAGCACGATGCTATTTATAGGTCATTCAGCTGCTACTGCGGTAAATGCCGGTAAAATATACTTTACAAAAAATCCAATGGCGATAAATTATCCACAGTGGATATCATTTGCTAAATATTCATATAAACAATTAAAGTGGGCGCTATTAGAAAAGCCAGAACTAAGGGATGCTTACGTGAGAGGAGCTATTCTTGAAGAATTAAGTGTGGTTTACGAAGAAGTAGATACAACTTTTAGAGAATATGCAGAAAAATATATTGTTGTATTCAATTAAAAATATATTATTTAGGTGCTGCTGCTTTGCTGATATATTAGTTTTGTAGTCAGGGTTAGCGACAGAACAGTATAGACACTTTTCAAAATACATGGTTGTGAGATCTGGTTGAATATTAAATGAGGAGCCTTTTGAATTAAGTAGGCTAAATATGGACTTTACTTAAGGGGGCGGTTGCTTGTTGCCTTTGGATTTATTTGATAATGATTCCTTGACAGACCTTGAAAGAAAAATAACAAAATACGTAAATAAAAATTTAGAATGCATCATCAGGGTACTGTTGGATTTCTTGGAAGATAACAATGGATTTACTTCAGAGGATTTCCTGCCATATAATAACTTAAAAATTGATAACAAAACATGGATTGAAATGGTTTATGATTTATATGACATAGTCCGTTCTGATGTAATAAGGAATTATATCAAACCAAAGTATGAATTTTTACTCTATGCGATACTTCAATGGTGGGATGATTGTAATGACAATCCTGATGATCTTCTTGAAAAACTTGATAGTGGTTTAATGGATGAAATTCAAAAAACATATAGTTCTGAGGAAGGTGATAATTATGTTTTAAATGCTATTACTGAGTTTGAAGAATACTATTACATACTTTTTGCAGATCATGACTTTTTACCTAGCAACTTAGAAAGGCTGTTAATAATATATTTAAGAAATCCTGAACGGTTTAAGATGTATTTTCCAGATATAAATCTGGAAGAGTATCGAGAATTAATGCCTCAAGATTTACGAGAACAATTTGAAGAATTGAGTTATGGCTCAAGCGAACCCAGAAAAAAAGACTTGTCAGAAACCAATCTACTACAAGATTTACTTTATTGTAGTACAAAATTGCAAGCAAACCACAAGTATAAAAATTCTCTTGAAGATGAAATGAACGATTATATGCGTGACTTACTTGATGCAATGGGATATGATGTACGAGATCAGACAAGACAAGGGTCATCTAATACCGGGAAGCAGGCAGGAGAAGTAGATATTTTAGTGAGAATTGAAAATTTTCCTTATTCTATAATAGAAGCTCTAAAATTATCAAGCATTGATAAGGCATACATAGCTGAACACATTGACAAGATATACAAATATGACACACATGGTCATAGATGTAATTTTATTATCTCATATGTTAATATAGGCAATTTCAGAAAGTTTTGGGAAAGTTACTTATTATTTATAAAGAAATATAATTATCCACATAAACTGGTTAGTTATTCAGTGCCGCAAGACAACCAATACGCCGAATTGAAATGGGCGATCACAGAACTGAAACGTAATGATACTGTAACTAAGCTCTATCACATAGTTATACATATTCCGAGTTAAAGTCCATAGAAACAGTGCTTGCGGTTGCTGTTTATATGTAGCTTTCGGTAATTATAGAAGTGACATAGTTTCTTACTGCACAATTATCGGGGTTAACAAGATTACCAGCAACTAATCTCAATGTTTATTGACGGATGTGTATAATTAAGATATGCATAAACAAGCGACCACATATATTGATATGTTCCCGCGAACGTCGGTTTCTGGGAAAACAGCCAAAAACCCATTGATATGTTCCCACGTACAGATGGTGCCAAAAATCGCCCTCAGACATCAATTCAATCAACTCAAGCCATCCGGAGATGGCAATCTTAATGTCACACAAAGACAAATAAATAGGCCCTAAATGGATTGAAATCAAGGTTTCCAGACTTTTGGTAAATATTGCCGGATGATGGGAACCTTGTTTTTTTACTTTAAAAGAATGGATTGATCTTTATATGTGTTCCTTTTTATAGTGTATTCGAGAAGCAACTTCTTGCTTTTTATAGCAAAGACAACTGACGACGTATGACGGGTGACATCTATAGAAGACTTCGTCATAAACCAGAGTTACGGATAGTTGAAGTATATATAGGAATTGACGGGAATCATCAAAATGAATTCATTTGCAATTCTAAGTTTCCAATAGGGTCGGAAAAAAATGATAAAACCATTAGATGATTTGAAAGAAAATTTTGTCGATAAAAATAAAATAATGTTGAAACTTGTCGTTTACGCTGTAATATGTTATTCTATTATAGGATAAATAAAAGTTATGGGGTTATTTGCTTTTTAATCTTGCTTTTCTAGGCATAGGAGCAATTTTCACCTCAAATTGCAAATAGGGTTCTCAACAAGAAAAACTCGGTGATATTTTTGAAAAATAGATTCAACATTTTGCATGATTCAATAGATTCTCATTTTGCGGGAAGATGGAAATCTTTAAACAGAATGAGTCATTGAAATTTACAAAGGGGGAACTATTTAGAGATATAGAGCTGCAGTTGAACTGAAAATACTAGGGGGTAGCAAATGAATAAGATTAAAAGTGCAATAAAGGCGAGAATCAAAAACATAAAGACATTGAACTTTACAAGATTAGTACTTATATCATTTTTGATAGTGTAAATAGCTATTATAGGAACTCTTTCATTAGTAGCTATCAGTGCTATCAGAGAACAGGCAGAGTTGAAAGTTGAGAAGCAGCTGCAAGTAGATTCTATATCGGGAGCATCTTTGGTAAATGACTGGGTAGATTATAAACTTAAAGAGACAGAGATCGCAAGCGAAATGATTAAACCTTTAGAGGATGAAGACTCTGTCAGACGTCAGCTTAACAACATTATAATAGATGATGACGTTATATTAATCTACGTAGGATATGAAAATAATACGCTGATAGCAAATAAAGCAGATTATCAGGTAGACGAGAGTATAGACATTAGGCAAATGGAATGGTATAAAGACGCGCTGACAAATGAGGGCATTTATTTGTCTGATCCTTATGATGACGTAGTTACTGGAAAAGAGGTAGTTACATTTTCAAAGAAATTAACTGACGAAAACGGGAAAATAGTAGGTGTAATCGCATTAGACGTTTCTTTAGAAGACGTACATACACATATTAAAGAGATTAATCTGTATGATGGTAAGGAAGACATTTTCGTAGTAGGTAATGCTGGACAGATAATAGCCAATAAAAAAGAAGGCGACAGATCCAAAGATGCATCTGCTGAAAATGATGAAGTAGATGCGATATCTTCAGTAACTGTAACAATAAAGGAAGAAGATAATATTAAAGAAAATGTAGGCGAGTTAACAGACACTGCAATATTGGACAAAATAAGTAAAAGTGCCACAGGTGCATTCAGAGCAAAACATGACGGTGCAGAATTAATCTACTACTATAGATTAATTCCTGGCACAGCATGGAAAATAGTTATTGAAGTCCCTTACGAAATAGTAGAAAATGAAATTAAGCCTATTATAAAGGATTTATCAGTTTTCATACTTATTGTATCAGCTATTTCATTGGGAGTAGTAGCTTTCATGGTTCTTGTATTAATGAAGAGAATTCTTCTAAGGTTAGCTGAAAAAGTTAATCAAATTGCAGAGGGAGATTTGACCGTAAGCGTAGACAGAATGTTAGTTAACTCTACGGATGTAATAGGAACAACGGCTAAAGCAATAGAGGGTATGAAAGAACAACTGGCATTCATCGTAAATGGGTTAAAGATGTCATTAGTACAATTGAATGACGTTGTGACAGAGGTAAAGGACTCTACGGTTGAATTACAAGATCAGTCTGAAGAAACAAGTGCAACGGTAGAAGAACTATCTGCCGGTATGGAAGAATCAAGCGCAACAACAGAAGAAGTAAGCGCTTCAATGATTACTGTCAGAGATAATCTGAATAATATTGTAACTATTACTGAAAATTCAATGCAAATGATTGATGGAATTTCTGTGAAAGCTGAAAGGATTAAAGATGAGGCTAAAGAGGCAACTTTTAAGGCAAATGCAATTTATCAAGAAAGCAAAACAGAATTAGATAAGGCTATACGGAAAGCAAAGATGGTTGAAGATATTAAATCTTTAGCCGATGCTATCAGGGAAATAGCAAATACTACTAACTTATTATCATTGAATGCATCTATTGAAGCTGCCAGAGCTGGTGAGCATGGTAAAGGTTTTGCAGTAGTAGCTGATGAAATTAAAACCTTAGCTGAACAGTCAAAAGCAACTGTAGAGCAAATACAAAATAAAATAGTAACAGTAGTAGAAGCAGTGGAAAACTTGGCTGAAAGAAGTAACCAACTGATAGAATTCATAGATGACCAAGTAATTAATGACTATAAACATATGGTTAGTATCGGTGAGTCATACAGCAAAGATGCTAACGATATCAGAGCTGATGTAGAAGCCCTTGTTAAAGTTATTGAAGAGTTAGCAGCTAGTGGAGAACAGATTACTACGGCAATCACCGAAATAAGTACTACGATTTCGGAAAGTGCTGCCGGTACAGATCAAATTGCCCAGCAGTCAGCTATCATTGTACAAAGAGTAAATACTATAAACGATAGTATGAAAGTATTAAGCGAAAGAAATGAAGCAATAGAGCAAATAATTAGTAAGTTCACAGTTTAATTGAATTTATCAGGCGTATGAACAACCACTATATTCTGGCTTATATAACTCGGATTATAGTGGTTGTTGTTCTATTTATTATATTTAAGAAGGCGTAGTATTTACTTTAAGCATTGAAATGATGGTAGATGGTATTGCAAAAAATTCCAAGTGTATAAGCGTCATTGCCTTTTTGTTGTATTTTCTAATGTTGGTTTTATCTGGAACAACACTTCCATGTTTAAACACGAGGATATGTTCCTTTTGCCGTGTAAACTTAGTAAGAAAGTTATGGGAATTATTAAGAAAATGTATTATATAGAAACTTATTTTTATTGCATACGGAAGCAAAGCAATTGCATTGAAAATGATTGGGTTGAGTGATTTGATATCGGGTTTCCTATAAGTTGGACAGATAGAATCTTCAAATACATAAAAAACAGTTTATAGATACTTAAAGAAAATATAGATTGCAAATTTCGACTAAAATCATTATACTTAAATTGGAATTTTATTGAAACATACTAATAAAATTATGGGTTTGGCAAAAGTGACAACCATTTTGGTGTTGCAAGTTTCAAGTTCAATATAAAGGAGAACGAAAATATGGGAGAATTGAATCCAATAAATACTTCAAAAAGCAAAGCAATATTATACGTTATTGTTCTTTCAATGGCGTTTGTTGCTGTTGCAGGTACATTTGCCCTGTTTCAAAAGGGACATGAAAAAAAGGAGAATGCGCAGATAATTACAGTTTCTACTCTGGAAAAAATCATCAAAGTCAGTGAACTCTCTACTTTTACTGCTGTATACAATGGGATTGCTGAAGTGAAGAACAATAATAATCCTGATCAGACCGACTATTTTGTATCGTATGAAGCACGGGTAAATGCAGGAATTGACTTTGATAAAATTGTTATCACAGTGGATGATGAAGCCAAAACAATAAAAGTAGATATTCCGGATGCTTATATAACCGATATCAATGTGGATATATCGTCCTTGGATTTTATTTTCTACAACCAACAAGCAAACAGATCAACTATAACGCAGGAAGCGTTTAAAGCTTGTGAAGCAGATGTTCGGGAAGAAAGTGAGAAGGAGAATGCCATTCTTAAACTGGCTCAACAGAATGCTGTAAATGTAATAAAGGCGTTGGTAAATCCGATTATAGAGCAATTAGATGCTAACTACACTTTGGTGATTGAATAAGGGGGGCTGGGAATGAAAAAAATATTAATTCTTTTCCTGACGGTTATTATACTATTGATAAGCACATCTTGCGATCAAAAAGAACCAGAACCTGTCAACATGGAACCAAAGGTATCGCAAATGAAATCAATTTGTGAGTTAGCTGTAATGGAGTGCTATTACCACAATGTTGCAAAATTAAAAGAGGAGGATGCGGAAGGAATACTCTGGTGGAAGAAGGACAAGCATTTTTGGATAGAGTACAGTGGCATAGTAAAATTGGGTATTGATGCATCACTGGTAAACATGGAGGTAAACGGTACACAAATCACAATAACGCTTCCCGAAGCCAAAGTGCTTGGTTGTAAAGTAGATTCTACATCGCTTCAAGAAGGCTCATATATTGTAGATGTCAAATCTGCAACTATAAGTGCAGAAGATGAAGTGAAAGCTTTTGCAGAAGCTCAGCGACAATTAGAAGAAAACGCAGCCAGCAATCGGGCTCTTTTGGCAGAAGCGCAGCAAAGAGCACAAACCTTGCTGGAAGAATATATCATCAATATTGGAAATGCCTTGGGCAAAGAATATTCTATTCAATGGGTTTATCTGGATTCTCAAGGGAAGCCTCTTGGCAGTATTGTTAACATACCTGATACTGAAGATGAATCATCCAATACAGAGAATTCCTCTAACTAAGACCTTGTTTCTCTGTGCAGAATCATATTAAGTCTTTATAACACAGAGATACATATACGTTTTGAAAATAGAATTTATGCTATTAGTATTACTGTAACTAATTTCCAAGCCATTCTGATATGCTCCTCATCTTTTACCAGGTTCTGAAGGTAAGGATGGATTGATATCAGCATATTTAATTAATGCTAGCCTACACCTCATATCTCGTGTTATACTTGTCATACGGAAATGCTTCCTTTCAAAATATATTTTTGTTGTGGTGACTTAAATATAACACAAAGAGAGCATTTCCGTTTTACTCTATTTTGATTTTCAACACATATATTGTAAGCTTACAACAGGAAAAGATATTTCCGTGATATGATATCGCTAGAATTAGCAGTATATCAAAATATAACTTTATCAAGAATGAAAATAAGATTATAACAGGAGGAAAAGATTTGAAACTTATTTCATGGAATATTGATTCATTAAATTCAGCCTTAACAGGTGTATCAGAACGAGCGGTATTAAGCCGTAAGGTAATGGATACCATTGCGGAAATTGGTCCCGAAGTTCTTGCTTTACAAGAAACTAAGCTGCCAAAGGATGGACCATCAAAAAAACACTTAGAAATCTTAAAGGATATGTTTCCAGAATATGAAGTCGTGTGGAACAGTTCAGTAGAACCTGCACGTAAAGGATATGCCGGGACTATGTTTTTGTATAAGAACAGTTTAAAACCGATTGTGACCTTCCCCAAAATCGGTGCACCAGGCACTATGGATTTTGAAGGCAGAATAATCACATTGGAATTTGATAAGGTCTACATAACACAAGTGTATACTCCAAATGCAGGCGATGGTTTAAAGCGTTTAAAGGAACGACAGATTTGGGATATTAAATATGCAGAATATCTGCAAAGTCTGGACCAAGAAAAGTATGTAATTGCAACAGGTGATTTTAATGTAGCTCACAGAGAAATTGATCTGGCTCACCCTGACAGCAATCATAATTCAGCTGGATTTACTGATGAGGAGCGAGAAGGTTTTACCAATCTCTTAAAAATAGGTTTTACAGATACCTTTCGTTACATACATGGTGATGTTACTGGTGTTTATTCCTGGTGGGGACAGCGTGTCAAGACCAGTAAAATTAATAATTCCGGCTGGAGAATTGACTATTGGCTGGTGAGTGATCGAATCGCAAATAAGGTTCTGAAATCTGAAATGATTGATTCGGGACCAAGGCAAGACCACACGCCTATATTGCTGGAAATTGACTTGCAGGTATAAATTAAGGAAAAAGGCTGTGCAAAGTTCATATTGAAAGCAATATCAGTGTATAGAAACATAAGGACTATTCCTGTAATACCAAAAATGAGATGCTCATCCATGCAATTAGATTGTTTGATCTCGACAACAAGGTAAATAGAAAGTAAGGAGTTGACTATGCAATAGCAGATTCTTTAGAATAAGGAGGCAGAGCTATAATTAAATGCTGAGGACTTTATTCCTTTTTGGAAAGTACTTTGATTAAAAAACATTGTACCACAGAGGATTAGAGTCCTCAATTTTTATTTAAGTTAACAAAACGATTATAAATATACGGAGAGAAATTCTGATGCTAAATTTGTATGGATATCCAAAACGAAAAAGAAGGAATGAATATGGAACCGGTTATAAGTAAATCAAGACAGCTCTATATTGAAAGAATAAATGTTGTTCAGGATTATATAGAAAATCATTTGGATGAAGAAATTAATATTCAAAAGCTTTCAGAAATTGCATCTTTTTCCGAGTATCATTTTCAAAGGATTTTTAAGCAGTTCACATCTGAAAGTTTATATAGCTTTATTAAACGATTGCGCCTTGAAAAGGCTATTTTTCTTCTTCGAAGCAATCCCAAACTCACAATACAAGACATTGCACTTTCAGTTGGCTTTTCAAATCAGGCTTCCTTTGCAAAAGCATTAAAAGAAAAATATCAGGTTAATGCCAGCCAGATCAGGAAAATGGATGATTTCCAAATTAATTTGATGATTAGTAGAAACCGCACGAATGGAAAAGTATTGGCAAATAATTCATATTACAATAAACCTGTCGATCTCACCATTCAAATTATAGAGCCCATAAAAGTACTATACACAAGATATACTGGTGCATACAAAGGCAATTCCGACTTGTTTTCAACGCTGTTTACCAAGTTATACTTATTTGCAGAAAAACATAAATTGGTAAACCAAGAGACAAAGTGGTTTGTAGCATATCATGACTATAGTGATTTAACAGAGGAAGAAAAGCTTAGATTGAGTGTATGCATGTCCATAAATAATGATGTGGCTTATCAGGGTGAGTTCGGCTGTATGGAGCTTGCGGGTGGAAGATATGCTGTGGGTAGTTTTCTGCTTGGAGAAGACGAATATCAGGGCGCTTGGAATTATATGATCTGTGAATGGCTTCCAGACAGTGGTTATTTTCTTGATGACAGACTTTGCTTCGAGTATTATCCGCCGCAAGAACAAGAAGATGAACATGCAAGGAGGGTTGTTGAGATATTTGTACCGATAACCCCCTTATAGGAAAGGAAGATATCAGGTGAAAAAGGTTGAGTTTCAGCCAATAGGGGATTATATTCCTGATTCTGAAGGCAGCCGGATAAGGATTATAATTAAAAGAGATTTAAAAGATGCATTGATCAAATTAGACCATTTCAGTCATTGTGTTATCTTTACAAAGGAAAAACAGGGTTTTAACTGTTATACAGCAAAGATCGTAAATTTGATCCAAAAAACTGGTGAATTGCTTATTGAATCTGATAATCAACTGAAAGGTGAACTGGTGGACATTAAGCCCTATTTTCCCTGTGAAGAGAAAGTGGATCATTACAATAAGGAGATCGTGTTAAGGGAAGAGGATTTTGAATCATTGTCTTTTAAGGGGGAATCCATTGGAAAGTATTTCAACGCTCATGATGGGGGCATTATTCAGTTTCAGAAATCTGAAAATCTTTCAGCTGAGGCAATTGAAAGAGTTGTAAAATATATAAAGGAAGGAGCCTTTCTGAGAATAATATGGTGGTTTGACCGTTTTGATGATAAACGGTATCGAAGCTGTTTGCTATGTAACCCTCCCTATGACAATGCTCCGAAATGCGGCGTATTTGCCACAAGGTCACCTGTAAGGCCAAATCCTCTTGCTTCAACTGTTGTCAAAGTTAAATCTATCGATCCGTATAATAAGAGTATTAAGGTTTTGGGTTTTGATGGATTTGATCATTCTATGATTTTACAAGTTATCCCATACAAAGAAACAGATATTTGTGATATAAAGGTTCCGGAGTGGGTTGAACACTGGACCGATTGTAAAGTATTTTATGATATTAACGAGATAGAATTATGTGCTAATGGCAATAGCAATGCGGTTTATGATAGGGTTACAGAATATTTTGAGGAACTGGAAAGCAGTGAGATTGGAGAGGAAACTGAAAATCTAAATGAAATTGTCGTTGAAGGTGCTTCAATTCACAATCTACAGAATATAAATGTCAGAATACCAAAAGAAAAAATTACAGTGATAACAGGCGTAAGCGGAAGCGGAAAGTCAAGCCTTGCTTTTGACACGATCTATCACGAAAGTCAGAAGCAGTTTTTGGATCTAATTGCATCGAATACATTAACAGGAACTGAGTTGAAAGATTCCAGAGTTAAGAAAATTACAGGCCTTCAGCCTTCCATAGCCATTGAACAGAAAAGTCTGGGAGCAAACTCGAGATCAACCGTTGCCACTGTAACAGGAATAGGAGAGTATCTACGGCTTCTGTTTGCCACTATCGGTGAGAGAATTTGTCCTCATTGTCTTAAAGCTGTCCCGGAGAATAATGTATGTAATTCCTGCGGTACAATTTATTTTAAACTTACTCCGGCTGTATTCAATTATAATAATCCTGATTATATGTGCCCTGTTTGTAAAGGTCTTGGAGAGGAACTCCAGGTAGATGTTGATTTAATCGTAACAAATCCTGAGTTGTCTATTTTGGACGGAGCCTCCCCATGGTGGGGAAATTTGAGAAAACACAGACAAAAGCCTAACGCAAACTGGATGAAGGGAGAAGTTCTGGCACTGGCAGAAGATATGAAAGAGAACCTGGAAGTGCCTTTTAAAGATTTGTCAGAAGAATTCAAAAAGCAAATTTTCTATGGCAGCAATGGACGGTTGGTAACTTGGAATTATGTGAATCCTAATGGCAGAAGCGGAACCATAACCAGACCGGTGGAAGGGGCAGTCAACATACTTAAGCGTTTATTGGCTGAAAATCGTACAACGGGATCTATTGAACACATTAAAAGATATTTTATAAATAAAAAATGCAGCAGATGTAAAGGCGAAAGACTCCTTGAAGAAGGACGACTGGTAAAGATAGGGGATATAAGATATCCTGAAGCAGTCAACATGAGTATAACTACTCTGAGAAATTGGTGCCATTTTATATATGGAAATTTGAACGCAATTGACCGTGAAAAGTACAGAGATATACTACGGAAAATAGTCACAAAACTCAAAAAGCTTGAAGAGGTTGGACTTGGATATATCACTCTGGACAGAAGTATACCGTCCCTTTCTGGTGGTGAGGCACAAAGAGTAAAGCTTGCAAATCAATTGGGATCAGGTCTTTCCAATATTTTGTATATCATGGACGAACCTTCAAAAGGTTTGCATCCTAAAGATTTTCAATTCCTGATCCGAGCTATTTGCGATCTAAAAAGGTTGAAAAACACAGTTATTGTCGTTGAACATAGAAAAGAATTTATTCAGATGGCGGACCATCTTATAGAGATAGGACCTGGTGCAGGAAATTACGGTGGACAGCTATTGTACTCAGGTAAGGGTGAACAGCAAATGTTCTGCGATGCCAAGGATTATGAATACTCTGTTAAGCGTGCTGTCATTGAAGAAAATGAAAAAATAGTGTTGAAAGGTGCAAGAACCAATAATTTAAAAAATATTGATGTTTCCATACCTCTCAAGAAAATGGTATGTGTCGTAGGGGTAAGCGGCTCCGGAAAAAGTAGTCTGGTATCCAAGACATTATATCCAGCTATAGAAAAGGCTCTTGGCAGAAGTGTGGAGGATGTTGGAGAGTATGACAGTATTTCAGGGCTTGATGGTATTTCTAATGTATACTATGTTAGCCAAAAGCCTATTGGGAAGAATTCCAGATCTACCCCGGGAACATATACAGGAGTATTTGACTTAATCAGAGATTACTATGCTAATCTAAGTGATGCGAAAAAAGCAAAACTGACTAAGGAATGTTTTAGCTTTAACAGTCAGAAGGGACAGTGCGAAGTATGTAAAGGGGCTGGTGAAATAGCCATTCCAATGCATTTTATGCAGGATATTTATGTTCCCTGCCAAAAGTGCAAGGGCCAGAGATATCAAGAGTCTGTATTGAAAATAAAGTATAAAGGGTATTCCATCGGAGACTTACTTGATTTAGAGATCAGAGAAGTCAGAGACATATTTAAGAACCAATCATCTATACATCGAGTATTGGATATGCTCTGCAAGGTCGGGCTTTCATATATCAAATTCGGGCAAAGTGCGACAACATTATCAGGTGGTGAAGCCCAAAGAATAAAGTTAGCAAAAGCACTGTACGATGGAAAAACAGAAGGTGCTATTTATATACTGGATGAACCCACTACAGGGCTTCATGACAATGATACCGATAAGTTGTGCTATATTATCCGTGAACTGACATCCAGGGGAGCGACAGTTGTTGTCATTGAACACAATCCAAGAATTATAAGACAAGCAGATTATATAATCGAATTGGGGCCCGAAGGTGGAGAGAATGGAGGATTTTTATTAAGGGAAGGATGGCTATAAACTTTAACATATTTCTACGAACAGATGTTATAAAAAAGGTCCATAGATATCAATTCTATCAGCCCGATCCGTGTCGAAACAGTTTTCTTAATGTTAAAATAGAGGTATAAATTAGTTAATAATAAATTAAATCAGAGGTTTTCAGACTCATAGTAATTATTATTGAGTTTTGAAAACCTTATTTTTTTATGTTGATAGTATACTTGGAGCAAGATATTTAGGCTAAGATTGAGATGATAGAACTACTTTTTGAAATCGCTGATGTATTTTATGTAGAACTCATTAAAGCAGAGCTGCAAGTGTTTTATCGAATAATATCTACAGGGGTTTGTCTGTAAGCGGAAACTCTTTTAATTGATGTTAATAAGGTTCTGTAAAATAGATAGACCCTACTCTAACTCTTCAATTGTTTTGGGAGAAGTAATTGCAATACGGATGGTTGGTGAAGTGGATACATTTCCCACAGAAAATCTTTCAGAAGAGAATACTTGAACGCCATGTTCTACTGCTAATTTTTCAAAACTAGCTACAGCAGGTTGTACGCATCACAAATGTAAGTTTTGCACGCTGTATAATGATATTCCATTTAAGTTTAGGATGTCAGCGCTTGAAGATATAGAAGCTGATTTAATAGAAGCAAAAAATCAGATTCGACTGTGGAAACAACATAAAATACAGCGTACATTTTTGACCGGAGCCAACCCATTTGCTTTAAAATTCGACAGATTAATGGCAATTGCAGGGTTGATCAAGAAGTATTTTCCGGAAAATCAAACAATAGGGTGCTTCTCGAGGATAACAGATATTTCTCTGAAAACAGATGCAGAGTTAAAGCAATTAGCTGAAGCAGGATATGATGGATTGACAATTGGTATTGAAACAGGAGATGATGAAGCATTGAAATTTATGAATAAAGGATATGTATCTTTGGATATAGTGGAACAATGTAAGCGATTGAATCAAGCAGGTATTACTTACAGTTTCTTTTATCTGACAGGTATCTCTGGAGAAGGACGTGGGGAAATAGGAGCAAGATTGACTGCCAAAGTATGCAATCAAATTCATCCTAAATTAGTAGGAGCAAATATGTTGACTATATTTCCGGAATCGGAGCTTTATGAGGAAATTAAAAAAGGGAATTGGAAAGAAGAAAGTGAGATTGAAAAGTATAAAGCACTTAAAACTCATGTAGAAAATCTTAGTAATCGACAGTATTTGCAGCTTTGGGAGCTTCCAATGCAATACAGATTTAAGGAAAACTGCCAGAAGATCGAGTAAAGCTTTTAAATATTTTAGATGAAATTATTGAAAATGTTAAAGAGGAAGAGCTGAGAGAATATCGTAAGAGACTTCCTCACTTGTAAAGGAAGTTTTTAAGGTGCATTTTACAGGCAGAACATGGAGACCACCCTACGAAGCCAACTCCTGCATTATTCAGCTTACATCGGGATGTACTTATGGAAAATGTCGGTTTTGTAATTTATATAAATATGAGCCATTCCGTTTGTCTCCATTATCAGGATTCGAAGAAGATTTAGCGGAAATAAAAAGATATCAGCCGGGAGTAAGACGTATTTTTGTGACTGGAGGAAATCCATTTGCACTTAGTTATGAAAAATTGAAACCCTATGTACTGATAGTGAGGGACTATCTGACTAAATGTCAGACCATAGCAATGTTTGCAAGTATCAGAGACATTAAGAATAAAGGAGTATGGCAACTAAACAGCTGGAGAGAAGGAACGAATTTTGGAGATGCAGACATTTATTAGAAATTTGCAGAAAAGGACACATTTCTTTGCCAATACAATATCAAATTTCTATCCTGTTTCTGCATACCTTCCAAAAGAAAGTGAAAAGATAGTGACAGAACTGCAACAGGTTATGGATACTTTTAGTGAGGAAGAAATGCAGGAATATAGAAATAGCTTAAAATCGTTGGGATAGATGTATAAACTGAACTGTTGCTTGTCCTATGTGAAAAAATAAGGTATCATTCCTGTATAAACTGATCAAAGCTCACAAGAGACGACTTGGAACTATTCATGTCAGGCTGTCCCAAAGGTGATCCATATGGTATGCCTAGGAGGATGATTATAGTATTGAATAGCCTATTCCCATTGTTTCAGGTATATGAAGCGATAACATAAAAGTATTCAGCGCTGTCATGAGGATCATATATTTGTCGATGCTTCATAAGCATTGAACCGGAGAATAGGTATTTAAGCTGTATTGAGGTTGATGCTTCGCGGTGAGGATATGGATGTTTAAGGAGGGTTCCAAATGATATGTGTTAAAAATTTAAGGTTTGGTTATATAAATCGTCTCTTTATCGAAAATATGAGTTTTGATGTAAAGAAAGGCGAGATATTTGGTTTTCTTGGACCTTCTGGTGCGGGAAAGAGCACTCTGCAAAAAATACTTACCGGGCTTTTGATGAACTATCAAGGTAGCGTTAAGGTAAATGGAATTGAGGTAAAAAATCGTAATAAAAGCTTTTATGAAGACATTGGCGTTGATTTTGAATTTCCCAGCCTTTATGAGAAACTGACGGCCAGGGAAAACCTTGCTTTTTTTGCTTCACTTTATAAAAAAAGTCTGGATGCTGATGAGCTGCTTAAAAGCGTGGGGTTGCAGCAGGATGCCGATAAACGTGCATCTGATTTCTCGAAAGGAATGAAATCACGCTTGAATTTTATTAAGGCATTAATCCACGATCCCGTATTGTCCCCCTTATTTTGGACAAAAACTCACTAATGCTTAATATATCTTAGAATTTCATATTAATTTTTCTTCACCCTAATTTGATTCTAC